>JBDHAI010000168.1:0-5938 GCA_039588155.1 Gemmatimonadota bacterium
GCACTGCCTGGGAGTGGATGACGGAGAACGCGAGCACCTGGTTCCGTTCACCGCGACGCTCGTGCGGAAGGTGGATCTCGAGGCCGGTCGTATCGTTATCGAGCCGCTCCCGGGATTGTTCGATCTGTGAGAGTGGTGCAGGCGTGAGCCGGCGCGAATGAAGATCAACATCCTGACGATATTCCCGGGCTTCTTCCGTGAGGCGCTCGCGCTCGGGGTACCGGGAAGGGCGGAACGAGCCGGGTGCGTGGTCTATGACGTAGTCGACCTCCGCGACTTCACGCACGACCGACACCGCACCGTCGACGACGAGCCGTACGGCGGAGGCGCCGGGATGGTCATGAAGCCGGAGCCTTTCTTCGAGGCGGTCGACGCTCTGCAGCCGGCGGGGCCGATTATACTCCTCGACGCGCGGGGCCGGGTGTTCCGACATGCAGACGCGGTGCGTCTGTCGCTGGAGCCGGAGCTGACACTGCTCTGCGGCCACTACAAAGATGTCGACTGGCGGGTGGCCGAGGGGTTGGCAACCGATGTCTTTTCCTTGGGCGATTTCGTGCTCTCCGGTGGTGAGCCGGCGGCCTTGTGTCTGACGGACTCGGTGGTGCGGCTGTTGCCCGGCGCGCTGGGCGATCACGAGTCGGCGGCGACGGATTCGTTTTACGACGAGCCGCTGCTGGCGCCGCCGGGGTACACACGCCCGCCGGAGTACCGGGGAATGGAGGTACCAGAGGTCCTTCGCTCCGGCGATCACGCGGCCATCGAGGAATGGCGCCGCGGCCAAGCGGAGAAACTGACGCGGGAGATGCGGCCCGATCTTCTGGGGGGGGAGTCTGGGCAGGCTGGGCGCTGAGGGGTACGCTCTTGGACAACCGCTATATGGTGATTATCTTGGAGGGCTCATAAATGACAGCTGTAGCCGCCGGTGCGGGAGTCGGTGTCATGGACGTAATTCACGAGATCGAGAAAGACCAACTGCGTAGCGACCTCCCCGAGGTCAGCCCCGGCGATACGGTGCGCGTCATGGTTCGCGTGACTGAGGGCAGCCGGGAGCGCATCCAGCCATTCGAGGGTGTCGTGATCGCGCTCAAGGGCGGCGGCCTCCGCGAGACGGTCACGGTGCGTAAGGTGTCCGGCGGTGTCGGCGTCGAGCGCATTTTCCCGCTTCACTCGCCGACCATCGCCGAGCTGAAGGTTTTGCGGAAAGGAAAAGTCCGCCGCGCCAAGCTGTACTACCTGCGTCAGCTCAAGGGCAAGAAGGCGCGCATCAAGGAGAAGCGCGAGCGCTGAGGCCCGGCATGGGCCGTCGCGCGATTGCCCTCACCACGGAGCGCCGCTACTGGCGTGCGGGATTCCAGCACATCGCAGGTGTAGACGAGGTGGGGTGCGGCTCACTGGCTGGCCCCGTCGTCGCCGCCGCGGTCGTTCTTCCTGTCGAAGGTGGCGTCAAAGGCGCCGTCGACTCCAAGCTGCTCAGTCCTTCCCAACGAGAACAGATCGCGGAGTCCGTTAATCAGCGTGCCCTGGCTATCGGCGTCGGTGCCGCGTCGGCCCGCGAGATCGAGCGGCTGAACATTCGCCGCGCCACGGGCCTCGCGATGGAGCGTGCCCTCGGTCATCTGGATCTGATACCGGATGCGGTTCTCATCGACGGACGCCCTCAACCGAGCCTGGGTGATCACCTCGCCATCGTGAAGGGCGATCGCAGGTGTCATTCCATCGCCTGCGCGGCGATCGTCGCGAAGGTCGTTCGCGATCGATTAATGGCGCGGCTGTCGAGCGTCTACCCCGAGTACGGCTGGGATCACAACGCGGGCTACAGCACGGCGGACCATCGCGACGCCCTCGATCGACTGGGCGTCACACCCCACCATCGCCGCTCGTTCCTCGGTGTACAGTTGGCGTTGGAATTGGACGCGTAGTTAAGCGTGGGCGGGGATTGGAGCGCTCGGGGGCGCTCGCTTCATGCTCACAGCTCGGGGTTCGCGGACGTGGCCGCCATCGTCTGGGCTGTTCGCGAATGTCCGCTCGGCACCCCAAAGCGCTCCAATCTCCCCGCTAACTTCGGGCCCGACTAGGGCGCCTGGGGCTATCGACAGCGGCGCCCGCTATTGCAGTACGTGTCGGGAATCCGAGTTAGGGAAGACTCGATTCTCTCTAATAGTCGAAGAGGTTTCCGGGAATTCCCAAATCGCCTTGACAATGCCCAGCCCCTCGCAGAAGCTCGCTTGCAGCAGGCTTGGCTCTACCGAGAATCCGCCCTGGCGATCGTCCGCCCGATCTGCGCGAGCGTCGAGCCCGATTCGAGTAGCGATCGCATCACCAGATCGAGTGACACGTCCGAATCGCCCGCCTCCATCTTGGCGAGCCGCGCCCTACTCGTCCCGATCCGCTTGGCGAAATTCTGTTGCGAGACCTTCGCCCGTCGGCGGCGTTTCTTGAGCTCCTCAGCCAGACAGAGACGTAGCTCGATTTCGGCCAACTCCACATCGCTGAGCCCCAGGAGATCCTGAACATCAGTCAGTTTGTGGCCACGCCCACGCCTATTTCGCCTCTTCCTAATCATATCGCCAGGACCGAATCTCGCTCATCGTCTGATTGGGGATCCTCGGAATTTACACCCTCAGCCCCGTGAGTGACAAACCAGATGAATCTGGTGCCGCCCGGCGATCTATTGCGAGGCGAACCGGGAATTGAAGATGTAACGCCGGCCGCATCGCGCCCCCGAGCGCTCCGATCCCTATTGGCGCCGAGGAGTATCGAACGCGGCCCCAGCGGTGGCGGTTCGTGCGTGTCCTTGCTGGTTCCAAGCCGGCACCAACCAGTAACGTCATGGCAGTCTGAAAGAACGTCACACCGAGCCGGAATAGGGCAACAGTCTAACGCGCGCCCAAGCCCTGGTGACCGGATAGCTCAGCTGGTAGAGATGCGTCCGTCACATGCCTGCCGCCACTACCTCACCTCACTTTCTCGGCGGCGATCCCGATCCCATCGATCTCAATCGTCAATCCCGTCACTCTTCCAGCATCGTCTAATACGAAGACGAAACGTGTGTCGTCCTCCGTCGTGAAGAAGCGAGTCTCGCTCTCGGCGAGCAATTCGGCCCAGTCGACGGCGTCGGTTGAGATGTAGAGGCGTTGCTCCTCCATCTTTACGACCACCGTCCGGTCTCCCATGAAGCGGTACTCCCCCACGTATGCTTCGAGTATCTCGGGCTCCACGTCAATCGCTATCGGCTCGGGCGGAGGTTCGCGTCGTCGATTCGGATCGAATCGAGGGTATCCCAGCCAAGCGAAGCGCGAGTAGGTATCAGCGATCGCGAGCTCGGCGATCTCTCGGGACACGCTCTCGAAATTGTCGCTGTTGCTCATCAGGACAACGCCGATTCCTCTGTCACGATAGGTCACGGTGTAGTTCTGCCATCCGAAGTCATGCCCGGTGTGGAAGAACGCCCGGCCCTGCTCGGATTCGAAGCCGCCCCAGCCCAGACACCAGTAAAGCCCGGTTCTTTCGTCTTCGTCCCGGTCGAGCCTCGAACCCGGCCCAAACATGCTTCGTGACCTAATGGCGATTTGTGGCTCCAACATGGCGTCCACGGTCGTCGCCCTTGGCCCATCGGCGTCCAGCAGCGTGATGAGCAATCGAGCGTAGTCACCAGCGGTCGTAAGCATCGAACCGGCAGCGTCCGCCTCGTGGCGCTTCCGTAACTGCTTCGACCTCTCGTACTCGTCGTGAGGGACCGCGTGGTTTGTCTCGAACTCTTCCTGCCAAACATAACTCGTTCGACTCATTCCCAGAGGCTCGAAGATCAACTCCTGGGCAAGCTCCTCGAGACCCCTCCTGGTGATCTCTTCGATGACCAGCTGCAGCAGAGCGATGCCCTCGCCCGAGTATGAGAACCTCGAGCTCGGCTCGAACATGATTACTAACCGGCCATCATCACGGAGGAACCTCCAGTTGGGAAAGCCGGTCGTGTGGCTCAGCACCATGCGAGCCGTGATGAGATCGGCGCGCTCATCTCCCGCCAGGTCCACGTACCGCGGATGCTCGTGCAGAGGCATGCCCAAGTAGTCCCGCAGGGGCGTGTCCAGATCGATGACTCCTTCTTCTGCCAGCAGCATCACCAGGTAGGCGAACACGGTTTTGCTGAAGGATGCCGCAGCGAAGACTGTCTCCTCGTCGTTCGCGACGCCCGTA
Source organism: Gemmatimonadota bacterium (assembly GCA_039588155.1). Classification (GTDB taxonomy): domain Bacteria; phylum Gemmatimonadota; class Gemmatimonadetes; order Palauibacterales; family KS3-K002; genus JBDHGH01. The sequence continues at coordinate 4,195 of JBDHAI010000168.1, forward strand.
TCCTTGTCCCTAGCTCCGAAAGCGCCCCAGTAAACCACGCTAGAATCGTTGATGACGGCGAGTGAGAGTCCGGCTACGCCCGCCTTATCCATGATCTCCTGGATCGATGCCTCGAGCTTTTCGGCCGACACCGTGGTCCCGTCGAGCCGCTCCAATCGCTGTTGCGAGCCGATGGGTTCCGTGCAGCCAATCAACATCAACAGCATAACGGTGGCCACTCGTGGTCGTGTCATGAACATGGCTAGTCCTAGTCTGTTCTGGGGTGCCCTAGTCTAAAGACGTTCCTGGCGTCGCGAAGGTCGTTCGCGATCGCCTGATGGCGCGGCTGTCGAGCGTCTACCCCGAGCACGGCTGGGATCACAACGCCGGCTACAGCACAGCGGGCCATCGCGACGCCCCCGAGCACTTTGATACCCGCCTGCGATCCTAGGGACGCTTGGGACTGTCGAACGCGGCGCCGCCTGTAGCCGTACGTGCGTCGCCCTGAGAACTGAGGCCGGCACCGCCCAGGAACGTCGCCGTGTTTTTCCAGAAGGTCACACCGATGCGGAAGCCTTCGAAGTCGCCGTCCCCAGTCCATTCTGCGAGGGCCCCAACGTCGAGCGTCTGGAACACCCTCAGCGAGCCACCGGCTCTGAAGGCCTTGAACTTCCCGCCGTCCAGCCGGTAGTCCGCCTGGCCGGACAGCGAGTAGCGTGCCTGCGTCGGCCGGAAGGTGAGGGCGGCGACGACCCGCTCATGCCGCACCGAGTCTCGCACCACCGGCGACCCGATGTCGCGCCAGACCAGACCGGCGGACAGGCCGGACGCCGTGCGACTGACCCAGCCGACGTCCCAGCTGCCCTGCGCCGATCCCACAGTTCGCCAGGTTCGCGAGGCGCCGATCCCGATCGCTCCCGTGGCGAAGCCTGCCGCCAACGTGTAGGCGTCACCCTGTGCGTACCCGGTGGTGTCGGGGAATTCGTCGTGCCGATATGAGAAGGCGAGCACCTTGACCTGCAGGCCGACCATGTACTGGCCCGTCGACCAGCTCTGGTCCTCGGGCCGATCGAACGTCAGGTAGCCGGACAGACGCGTGGGCTCGCCGACACCGGTCGCCGCCGGGTTGATCAGAAAACCCGACACCCGGGTCGGCTCCGAGACGAAGCTGTAAGTCCAGACCTCGGGCTCACGTGTCTGGCCAAAAGCCGGCGTCGCGATCAGGATCAGGGCCAGGCTGAACTTGAGGCTAAGAGGTGTGGCCACGCGCGAGCATCCCCCCGATAGGCTGCCACCCAACCACCAACGAGGCCTAACCTGCGACCGCAGCGTGGCACAGGCAAGGTCCCGGCCCGCAACCTTGACCTCGCGGTGCCTCTGGGGTACTACTTGTCGTTCGCCAAATCGTGATAAACTGGGAATCTGAATGACCAATCGAGCGGAAGCTGCCGGGACCGGTCACAACCCGGTTGACCTGGTCGTCGACGCGCGGCAAGTCAGCAAGCGCTACGCACGCACCTGGGCCCTCAAAGCCGTCGACCTCGAGGTCGGGCGGGGGGAGCTCGTCTCGCTCCTCGGCCCGAACGGCTCAGGGAAGAGCACACTGATTCGGGTGCTGACGGCGTCCACACGTCCGACCTACGGCGAAGTCCGGATCTTTGGGGCACCACCCAAGAACGGGCAGAACGTGCGGGAGCGCATGGGCGTGCTGCCGCACCAGAGCTTCTTGTACGACGAGCTGACGGCGCTGGAGAACTTGCGGTTC
>JBDHAI010000169.1:0-5915 GCA_039588155.1 Gemmatimonadota bacterium
CCACCTCAGCCAGCGGTACGGCGAGGTGTTTACGCCGACGGCGGCCATAGAGGAGCGCAAGGAAACGGGCCAGAGCTGGTACCCGCCCAACCACTTCCGGCCGTTGGTCGACTGGGCGCTGAGTGACGAGGATGCGGAGGAGTTCCGGGCCTGGATCATGGGGCCGCTCTTCCAGATGACCAGCCTCATGCTTCACGAACGGCGAGGCCACCTCTCTCATCTGAACGCCATCGGCGAACTGTGCGCCCAGTTCCGCAGCGGAATCCTGGCCGTGATGCGGGGAGTGGGCCCTGAGGCGGTGATTCGGACCGTCGAGACCTATCACCGCCTCCACCCGGCGGCTGCGAAGGGCAGCTGGTTCCCTGACACTCTCGATCGGTTGGACTCGGCGGAATGGCAGCAGCTGTATGTCAACGCCGAGCACAACGGAGACATTGGTGTCATCTCGATCAGCCGCGAGAGCTACAACTGGGATGTCGACCTGGAGCTCAACCGGGCCATCGACTGGCTCAAGAGCGAGGGCATAGACCGGGTGATCGTCAGCGGCGACTTCCACCTCTCCACCCAGATGGTCGGCGCCGACACGAGCGAGTTCTTCCCGGCCCTCGACAGCTTCGAAGAAGGCCACCGGATCACGACCCACTGGCCGGCGACCGCGAGGCGGCTGAACGACCAGTTCGCCGTCTCCGTCGGCTTCGTCAACGGCAAACGCTGCCTGGGTGGAATGCTGGAGATGCGCGTCCACTGCCACTACCTCGTGTCGGTGGACGACGCGCGGCTCGGGTGGCCGGAGGTGACACTGCCCGTGGTCCCCGGTATGGAGGGCTGCCATTGGCCGCTTCGCAAAGCCCAGCCCGAGGACCGGCCCCGGCTCGTCCACATGTTGCTGAGCGGACGGCCGGTAAAGGCCAGCGAGGCGGTGGGTTGGCTGCTGGATTACGCCGGGCCGCTGGAGGACGCCCTGGGGGTCGCCTGGAATCTGGCCAGCGGGGCCGATCACACACTCCGCGAAAGGGCCGTCGAGAAGGGGGCTCTGCCCGCAGTGCCGACGGAGGTCAGCGACCTCCCGGCCGCCGATAGTCCGGACATGGAGACCGCGCGGCGCGCGATCAGCGAGTGCATTCAGGCAGCGTGCGGCAGCACTCTACCGGAAGCGCTCACGGTTCAGGCGCGACTGGCCGCCGACTTCCTGACCTCTCCCACCTGCCGGGCGGGAACGGTCGGCGCCGAGTACACGCGGACGATGGCGGTCTGAGTCACGAAAGAGAAACCGGCGCGCCCTCGCCCACGACGGGAGCGCGCCGGTTTCGTGTTCAGTTCTTTTGGAAAAGCGCCGCGGGAACGCCCGCCATACTACCCGCGCGACGTACTAATCGCCGTAGTTGCGCTTCGCCTGGATGGCTCCGCCCTTAGCCTTGATCTTCAGCTGACCTTTAGCGCGCTTCGCCAGCGTTCGACCTTTCTTGACCGCAACTACTTTGGTCTTGTGAACGCTCTCAGGCCTCTTCTTCCCTTGCTTCTGTACCAGCCAGCCGTCCTTGCTGCTCCGCACTACGAAAGTCGTTTGCTTCGCCATCCTCATCCCCTCCACGTAAATGGACCGTAGCCAGAGTCAACACCGATTATGCAACCTTTTGGCCCAAACACGCAAGAGCGGACGCATCCACGCGGGCTGGCCGCAGGGATCACTTTGTCGAAGCGAAGGTAACGGGGATGCTAACCCAGACCGGGACGACCCTGCCATAGTTACGCGCCGGAACGACCCGAAACTCCCGCGTCGCCGCAGTAGCGGCAGAATCAAGCGCCGAGGAGCAGGAACTCTCCCGGATCACCGCGTTCTTTACTTTGCCGTCCACGTCGATGAACACCCAGAGCATGACGCTACCGCCGATGCCGGCCTCGCGGAGCTCCTTAGGGTAGAAGTGCTCCAAGACCGCCCGAGCTTCAAGGACATCTAGGATCTCTGGACGCTCAGTGAACGGCGTCTCGACTGGCTCCTTTGAGAGTGCATCTTGCTCTGCACCGGGCAGATCCGAGCTGTAGCCAACCACCATCACTTCCCAACCTGAACTTTCGGTGCGATGGAACACCCAGAGCTGCTTACCGGTGTCCGGCGGGGAACCTTCAACCGAGAACGTGTAGCCGCTCATCGCATACGCGTAGTTGCCCTGTCCCCAAATCGCGACGTCGAAGAACGCGAGGTCCTCTATGGGAGGGAAAGTAGCGACCCAACTCAAGAGCTCCTCGCGCCCCCCGATCGCGGGTGCGTTGGGCGGGTAGATCACCGCGTCCTCCGCGAACAGCTCTGCCCAAGCCACGTAGTCGCCTGCCCGCAGCGTACTGGCAACGTTGTCGATGACCTGCTGGAGAGCCGCCCGGTCCTGCTCGCTCAAGTCGGCCGCTGGTTGCTGACAGGCTGCAACCAGCGACACGCTCACAGCTAAGCCCATGAAGATCCCTGGTCTCATGCTCCCTCCAATCCTAGAACCCGTAGTATTTCCGCGGAGGCGGCGGCGATTCCTCTTCGGGCTGCCAGCGGCCCGACTCCACATCGAACCAGCGCGCCATCAGCGCCTCGCTGTAGGCCGTACGAATCGCATCGGCGTCCGGATGCGCTCGAATCACTTCGCCGAGGACCGACGTGTAGCCCCGGGTGGCCACACCGACGATAGCGCCCAGCCCATCGTAGGCTCCGGCAAGGTCGGCGGCTTCGAACGTGACGCTGTTATCCGCGTAGTCCACGCCGGGGAATCCTTCCAGTCTCTCCAGGCTGGCCGGAGGCACCACGCGAAGCGTGGCGGTGACGGGGGTCGTGATCTTCATCACCTTGGCCTGCCCCAGGTTCTCGACAGCCCTTTGCGCCGACGCCCGGAGATCGGCCCGCGCCTCCGCGAGGGGCCGAGGGATGGCCGTATCGGCGCTCGTCGCCTCTTTCACGGTGACGTACTCGATCCACGTCAGGTTCTGAAGGTCGCTGGCGAGGTGATCGTCGCCTGACGCGAAGATGAGCGGGACATCGACACGGCCCCAGGACATTGCCACCAACTCGGTCTCGGTGATGGACTCACCGTTGAGTATGAAGTCCATACCCAAGGTGTAGGTATGCGAGGCGAAACCGCCGCTGCCGGTCTTGGCGTGCATAGCGACGACCGCAACGGCGTCGTAGGCGCCCGGCTCCACCAGGTCGAAGTAGGCGTCGAACCACTCGTCGCGCACGACCTGCTCCGCCCGCTCATCGAGGCGATCCGGCGGGACATCCGGTTCCCGGTTGCCGCTACCGTGACCGTCCACCAGGTGCACCTCGGTCGCGCCACCCGCAAACAGCCCGTCGATCACGGCGTTCACATCGCCGACCAGCAGTTCCTGGCCGAGAGCGTACTCTTCGTTGTCGAAATCGAAGGTCTTCGGGTCGTCCTGCCCAGACAGCCCCTCCATATCGTGCAGGACGAGAATGCGGATACCGTCTTCGCTGTCGACCGGCGCATCCTCTATTACCCAGGGCGCACCAGTTGAGGCCCGATCGGGCGGACTCTCATCCGCTGCTCGCGGTTCGCATGCGCTACCGATCAACACCGCGGCCAGCACCGCGGTGAATTGGCGTTTGGCCGTCCAGCATGACATGCGCGGACACTCCTTTCAGCAGATGTCGCCGACCGTACCCGTGCTGACACGAGCTGCATGCCTATCGGCCCGCAGTCGGCGCGAGGAACTGCTTACCTTTGCGTGGCGGGCAGAATACGCTCCTGCAAGCGTCTCTCCCCAGCCGGCTCGCCTCGCATTCACGAGCATGACAACGGGGTCTTATTAGCGTATTGCGCGGAGTACGTAATCGTCCACCATGCCCAGCAGTGCCTGGTAATCCGGGTCGACAAAATCGCCAGCTGTAATGACCACCACCATGTCACGTTCGGGAAGCTGGATGATAAACTGACCCCCCCATCCAGCGGCCATGTAGAAGTCTGTGTTCCCGGTGGAGAACGTCCCCAGCCACCATTGTAAGCCGTAGCCGTGCAGGTAATCCCCCACGGGGTCCTCAGAGGCAGAGACCGGGATGGCTTCGGTGATGGACTCTGTTACCCAGTCCTCCGATACGATGCGAGCCCCGTCCCAGACTCCTCCGTCGAGGTACATCTGCCCGATCTTCGCCATATCCCTGGGGCGGAGGTACAGCGTGGAAGAAGCCACGGCCATCTCCGGCGAGCTCGGGAATCCATACCACTCGTAGGAGTTGATACCAAGCGGCGCGAAAAGGTGCTGCTCGGCGAAGGCCGGCAGGGTCATATCGCTGCTTCTTTTGACGACCTCGCCGAGGAGGTTGGTCGTTCCGCTGTTGTAAATGAACCGGGCACCGGGCATCGCGACGGTTGACTTGCCCAGGACATACGCGATGGGGTCCTGACTGGACACCATGGCGACCAGGTCGTTTCGTGGGTCGTCATATGGGTAGCCCTCGTCCCAGGGCAGCCCCGAGGCCATCGCGAGCATGTGTGACAGTCTGATCTGACTCTTGACCGGGTCGCTCAGATTCGAGTAGTCCGGAAAGAACGAGAACATCGTTTCGTCCGTTCCCGCGATGTGGCCTCTATCAATAGCGATCCCGACCAGAATGGAGGTTACGCTTTTGGAGTCCGAGGCAAGACAGTGGAGGGTGTTCCGGTCGAAATCCTCGTATGCTAGATCGTACCCGTCGCTCAGGTTGCTGAGATCGAGATGCTCTCCGGCGAAGTATTCTTCGAAGACGAGCTTCCCATCTTTTGCGACGACTATGCCGTGCACATAGTGATCACCCTGACGCCGCAGCTCGTTCATCATGTCGATCAGCGGCACGGTGTCCATCCCCACGTCCCCCAGCGACGCGGTCTCCCAACCGTCGCTTGTCTGCTGGGGCGCCTGATAGACGTACTCTTCGCCGTTCTCTAACGGATCGTCGCATGAGGAAACGATGACAACAAGAACAAAAGAAGCCAGTAGCCTGACGAGCTCTCGGGCGCTCTTGGAATGCCTCTTTCTATCCATCTCTGAACGCTCCTTCCAAGGTGTCTATCGCTTGGCGGTGCACCACAAGAAGGGACTTGTTCAACTTCATCGGATTGATGACAGGCTGGGGCTGGACTTCCTTATCTCTCACTACGACTCGACGCCTCTGACGTTTCAGGGTCGTTGCCGGACCCGCCTGGGGAGTGACGTCGGGCCGTCACATCCCCCGTTCCAACTCCTGGAGATTCTGGAGCGACGCCGTGAAATTCGGGTCGATTTCGAGGGCCTTCCGATAGGCGGCGATCGCCTGTTCGATCTGTCCGTTGGCCCGATAGCCGTCGCCGAGGCTGTCCCAGACGTTGGCGGACAGCGGGAACTGCGTCGTGTTGATGAGAAAGACCTCGATCGCCCGGTCCACGCGTTCGGCGCCCAACAGCCCATAGCCCAAGCTGTTCACCGCGCTCTCGGTGAAGAAGTAGGCTTCCGGGTCGTCGCGGAAGTCGCGAACGATCCCCGCAAAGACATCGTCGGAGCCCGCCCGCTCCAGAGCCGGAACGAGGACCTTCTTCCCGGCGAGTACGGCCTCAGCCATTTCGGCCGCCTGTTTCTCCCACGGGTAGCTCTGTCGGTTCCGCTCCTGGGCTTTGGAGAACGCCAGGCGCGCCTCTTCAGCATCGCCGCGCTGCAGATACCCTTCGCCCATCGCCTGCCAGGGTAAGGCAGACTCGGGGAATTCATCGGCCGCAAGTTGGAGGACGAGGGCCGCAGCCGGCTCCTGGCCCTCGGCTGCCAGACGCCCCGCCAGGTTGACGAGCTCTTCCTCGTCGGCGTAGAAAGCCTCGCGGTCCGCCCCACCCAGGGCTTCGACCCCAGCGACGGCAGCATCCGGACCCACGCTCTCGATCTCGCGCTCCAGATGCGCGGCCAGAGACTCGCGG
>JBDHAI010000170.1:0-11388 GCA_039588155.1 Gemmatimonadota bacterium
GCGGCAGACCACCGAGTGTCCGATGTTCAACTCCTCGATCTCGGAGATCGCCGCCACCGGCACCACGTTCTCGTAGGTGAGACCGTGGCCAGCGTGAACCGCCAATCCGACCTCGCGACCCAGCGTAGAGGCGGCCCTGAGACGCTCCAGCTCGCTCGGGCGGCGAGCGGCACAGGCGTTGGCGTACTCGCCCGTGTGCAACTCTATCGCATCCACACCCAGATCCTTCGAGGTTCGGATCGTCTCCTCGACCGGAGCGATGAACAACGACGTGCGTATTCCCGCCTCGTGCAGGCGACTGAGAACTTCAGAAATGCGCCGGCGCCTCGACCCGTCGCCGAGCTCGAGCCCACCTTCGGTGGTTATCTCCTCTCGCCGCTCCGGCACCAGCGTGGCCTGCATCGGGCGATGCTCCAAGGCAAAGTTCACAACATCTTCGGCGACGGCCAGCTCCAAGTTTACACCCGTACGCACCGTGTCCAATAACAGCAGTACATCGCGCTCCTTGATGTGGCGACGATCCTCCCGCAAGTGAACCGTAATCGCTTCCGCACCACCCAACTCTGCCAATACCGCCGCACGTACCGGATCCGGCTCATCGGTCTTTCGAGCTTCCCTGAGAGTCGCGACATGATCGACATTGATGTACAGCCTCATCGTCGCACCTCGCCTCTCAAGCCGGAACTGCGGATCTCCGCCTCGATCATACTCGCCGTCTCCTCGTCGAGCCCCGACTCACGGCTCAATTCCAGAGTCTGAAGAGCCAGCTCGCTGTAAAGGTCGCGGATGTCATTCTCGAGCGACGCCAGATGACCTCTGACGGTCTCCAGATCCCCACGCGCGATCGGGCCCGTCAGCGCCCGCGGCAGACCCAGTTGTGCAAGGTTGGCCACAGCGCCGCTCCAAAGCGGTTGCAGCGCAGTCGCCGCCTCCGCGCGACTGATCCCAACCGCCTCCGCCAGCAGGCGGACGGCCACCGCCGCGCTGGTAACAACATAATTAGAGGCGAATACACACGCAGCATGGTAGCGGGCTTTGTCCTCTGGCCGCACTTCCAGCATCGTACCGCCCCCGGCGCCCGTGATGGCGAGGGCCGCCTCACGCGCGCCTGCGTCACCCTCGAAAGTGAAGAAAGCGCCGCGCAGCCGCTCGGCACCCTGCTGCGGATCGGCCACGGTCTGCAGGGGGTGCAGCGACCCGGTCGCGTAGCCTCGTTCGGCTAGCGGTTCGAGTACATTCGCGGATTGCGCGCCGCTGAGATGCAGCGCCACGCACCCCAGGCCCGGCTGACCGAGACTCGCGATGCGGCCCGCGACTGCGGCGATCGAACTGTCCGGGACCGCGAGCAGCACCGTGGTGCCGGCCGGCGGTGGACTTGAGAGCCGATCGGCGTACCGAGTGGCGCTCGCCGACAAGATGCTGTGTTGCGGAGCCTCTGGACCGGGACCCACGAGCAGCAACTCATCTGCCAGCTGCGCCTCGACGAGAATCGAAGCGAGCGACAGCCCCATGCGACCCGGCCCGATGACCCAGTAAGCGTTAGCCACGATCAGGCCGCGGGCGGAGCATCGAAGACGGACACATCATCATGTGTCTTGAAACGACCAAGGATATCAACAGGAAGCCGAACGGTTACCTGGATGCGCGCACCGCGATCCTCCCGGTCCAGGACCTCGCCTTCCCGATAGAGTTCGGCCAAGAGATCACCGGCGCTGGCCGGAATCGTCAGCACCATGGTCGGCCAGCGCCCGCGCAAGGCATTGGACAACTCCGCCCGGAGGGGTTCTATGCCTCCGCTCTCGACGGTCGATGTGAAGACATGCGCGCCCAGCAGTGCGGCGGCCCGCTCCTCGATGGCGGTCTCTTCATCGTGTGTCAGGCGATCGACCTTGTTGAAGACGACGAGGCGTTGCTTGGGATTGAACCGTAGATCTGAAAGAACGTCTTCTACGACTTCGTACTGTTCTTCCCAGCTGGGGTGCGCGACATCCACGACGTGGCAGAGAACGTCGGCCTCGTTCGCTTCCTCCAAGGTGGCCCTGAACGATGCGACGAGGTTGTGCGGAAGCTTGCGGATGAAACCGACCGTGTCGGTGACCAGAGCCTGAAAGCCCTCGCCGAGGTCCACCGCCCGCGTGGCCGGGTCCAGCGTGGCGAACAGCCTGTCTTCGATGAACAGCTCCGACCCCGACAATGCGGCGAGTATCGACGACTTGCCGGCGTTCGTATAACCCACGAGCGCTGCCCGGAACTCGCCGGCCCGCCCCTTTCGCTCCGTCTCTCGCTGTTGCGCGATTTTCCCGAGCCGCTGTTTCAGGTCCCGGATCCTTCGACGGATGGTCCTGCGGTCGGTCTCGTACTGAAGCTGGGCCAGCTCGACTTGGGTCTTCGCCTCCGCTGTTCGGGCCCGCAGAGCGAAGATGTCGATGATGAGCTCCGTCCGGTCCATCACTCGCACACCCAGCGCTTGCTCGAGCTTCTGGCCCTGAACAGGTGTAAGGTCTTCATCGAAGATCACCAGGCTGGCCTGATGACTCCCGACGACCGAACGTAGCTCCTCGACCTTGCCCGTGCCGATGAAGTAGGCCGGGTGGGGCGCCTCGATGTGCTGCTGCACCGTCGAGACGACCGCAGCGCCCGCCGTGTCAGCCAGAGACGCCAGCTCGTCGAGATGATCCCGAACTTCTTGCCGACTGAGCCGGCCGTCGGGAGCAATCAAGAGCACGGCGCGTTCCTGGGGTGGTTGCACCTCGATGAGCCTGTCGCTAGCGATCTTGGCCACTCTCCCCCTTTTGGCTCGCCTTTCGCCTCGACATCCAGTAGTCCAAGCGCTTGGCGATCTCCTGCTCGAAGCCCCGGCCCGAAGGCTCGTAGAATCGGCGCCCGGCGAGAGATTTCGGCAGATACTCCTGTGCCGCTATCGCGTCGGGCTCGTCATGATCGTACCGGTAACCCCCACCGTATCCAAGATCCTTCATCAGGTTCGTCGGCGCGTTTCGGATATGCAGAGGCACGGGCTCCCCTGGCGTCTCGCGCGCCCGAGCCCAGGCTCGACCGAACGCTTGATAGATGCGGTTCGATTTGGGCGCCGTGGCCAGATATACGACCGCCTCCGCCAACGCCAACTCACCCTCGGGCGAGCCGAGGAAGTGGTAGGCGTCTTTCGCGGCGACGGTCACAGAGAGCGCCCGTGGATCTGCCAGCCCGATGTCCTCGCTGGCCATGCGGATGAGGCGCCGCGCCAGATAGAGGGGCTCCTCACCGCCGTCGAGCATGCGGGCCAGCCAGTAGAGAGCTGCATCCGGGTCGGAGCCCCGCACGGCTTTGTGCAGTGCCGAAATCAGGTTATAGTGCTGCTCGCCCGACTTGTCGTAGTGTGCGAAGCGCTTCTGCAGTGCCTCTCCAGCGACGGCTTCGCTGATACGGCCGCCCTTCCCCACCATGGCAGCGGCGACCTCGAGCGCCGACAAAGCACGACGCGCGTCACCGTCCGCGGCGGCCGCCAAGAAGTCGAGTGCCGTATCATCGACAACCAATTCGAGGGCGCGCAAACCGCGCTCCTCGTCTTCCAGCGCACGCTCACTGATCACCCGGACGTCCGCGGGGCTCAGCGGCTCGAGCACGAGCACTCTGGAGCGACTGAGTAGCGCGCCGTTCACTTCGAAGCTGGGGTTCTCTGTCGTCGCTCCGATCAATACAACGGTCCCCGCCTCGACGGGAGGCAGGAAGGCATCCTGTTGCGCGCGGTTGAAACGGTGTATCTCATCACAGAACAAGATCGTCCGCCGCCCGGCAGAATACAGTCGCTTCTCCGCCTCCGCGATAATTTGCCGCACGCGCGGAACGCCTTCCGTGACGGCGCTGAACGAAACAAAGGCGGCGTTCGTCCGGTCGGCGATGATACGCGCCAGCGTCGTCTTTCCACTGCCGGGAGGCCCCCAAAAAATGAGCGACTGAAGCTCGTCGCGCTCGATCATCTCGCGGAGGATGCGTCCAGAGCCGACCAAATGCTCCTGCCCGAGAAATTCGTCCAACGAGCGCGGCCGCATGCGCGTCGCCAGTGGTGCCGCCGGCGAAGTCTCGTCGGCGATGCGGCCCCTCTGTGGAAGAGGTGCCTCAGCGCCCGGAAATAGATCGAGCTCCTCTCTCATCTCTAGCTGATCTCCCATGGCGGTTACAGCTTGCTACGCACCACGTCCAGTAAAGTCTCACGGTTATTCAGGCCCGGGTCCTCGATCACGGCAGCGAGACATTGATCGAGGATCCGCCGGAACTCAGGCCCAGGCTGTAGACCGATCTCCTTTAGATCGTCTCCGCCGATTGCCAGGTCTGCGATCGTGACCGGATCGTGTCGGCGCAACACCCGTAATATAAGCCGCACAGGCTCGACCATCAGCGCCCGCGCCTCCGGCGCCGCGTCGGCTCCACCGGCTCGAGCGAAGTGCAGTCGCAACGCGTCGCGTGCGTGTTCGGGTTCCACCGCACGAAGCCAGCGTCGGGCGGCGACCTCGTCTCCGGCCTCAGGAACGGGTGCCGCAAGCGCCCGCACGAGTGCCAGGACCTTGCGAATCTCCGCATTCGAGAATCGCAGCCGGGACATCATCGCTTCCACCGCAGGGCCGGCCGGCGCGAAGAGCGCCGCAACTCGCAGCCCGAAGCGTTGCACTGGGATGCTATCTACGGCGCGGAGTAGCAGGTTCCACGATGTCTCCGTGATTCGAGACAGTTCCGGATAGACCGCAGCCAGAGCTCCTGAGCGCCGGTAGAGTTGCAGGCTGGGAGAAGCGGGGCCAGAGGAGACGGTCTTCAGCAGCTCCTCGCGAATCCTCTCGCCCGATAGCCGGGACAAGAGCGGCACGGCCTCCCTGAGGGCCTCCCAGGTCGCGCTCTCGATCTCCAGCCCGAAACGGCCGGCGAAGCGCAGACCCCGCAGCACGCGCAGATAGTCCTCGGAGAACCTCAGTTGCGGATCTCCTACGCAGCGGAGCCGCCTGTCCTGCAGGTCTTTAAGCCCGGAGAAGGGATCGTGTAACGTCCGGCGTAGCGGGTGATATGCGATGGCGTTGATCGTGAAGTCCCGCCGAGCGAGATCCTCATCGATGCTGTTGCCGTACTCGACTACGGCGTGGCGGCCGTCGGTTTCGATGTCGCGACGGAAGGTGGTCACCTCGTACACCGCGCCGTCATCGCCCCTTACACCCACGGTCCCGAATTGAATCCCGATCGGATACGACGGTCGGAACAGCTTGCGCACCGCGTCGGGTCGAGCGGCCGTCGCCAGATCCCAATCCGAGCGGGAATCGAGAAGGAGAGCATCGCGAACAGCTCCGCCGACAGCCCAGGTTTCGTGGCCATGTTCTTCCAGCCGGCGGGCTATACCTAATACCGCAGGAGGAACTTCAAGCTGCCTGTTCAGATCGTCCACTTCAGCCGCAAAGGACGCTGCCGCCGTTCACGTTCAGCACCTCACCTGTGACGTGACGGGCCAGCTTCGAGCAGAGGAATAGGATGGGGCCGGCGATGTCTTCGACGCTACCCAAACGACCAAGCGGGATCGTAGCCAGTACCTTCTCGCGCTCTTCGCCGTCTAGCGCCGGCGCCGCCATGTCGGTGTCGACCCAGCCCGGGGCCACGGCGTTGACCTGTATGTCACGGGGCGCAAGTTCCACCGCCAACGACTTCACGAACGAGATGATCGCTCCCTTCGTAGCTGCGTAGTGGCTGTGACCCGCCTCGCCGCGTTGACCCGCCGTTGAGCTCACGATGATGATCTTTCCGCCGTCGGCCATTCGGAGCGCCGCCTCGCGGACCGTGTAAAAGACCGAATCGAGGTTGGCCCGCATCATCTCCTCCCACTGCTCGTCAGTCATCTCGACCAGTGGGACGTACTCGGGTGGCCAGATCCCCGCATTCGCGACAAAGATATCGAGCCAGCCGAATTCCTCGTCGCATTTGGCGAACAACGTGGCTGCGCCGCTGCGTTCGCCGAGATCCGCGGCAACGATCCAGCCGCGAACGCCCGCCCGCTGGACCTCAGCCAGCGTGGCCGAAGCCTGCCGTTCCTGTTTGTGAAATGCAATCCCTACATCCGCGCCTGCCTGCGCCAGCAGCAAGGCGGTGGCCCGCCCGATGCCTCGCGACCCACCCGTGACAATCGCTCGCTTCTTACTGAGATCGATCAGTCGCTCAGCCATTCGCTATGCGGCCCTCTAACGATCAGGAAGCGCCCGCGCACCCGACCCGCTCACGCTAGCGACTTCCACGCAGCGCCCGGACCAGCCTCGACAGGAGCGGCTCCTTGAATGCCACGCGCCCCATGTTGAGTGGCATCTCATCCCGCAAGATACGGCGTGGATTCGTGCTTAGCAGCAGCCCGGCCAGGTCGCGCAAGCCACGGCCGTCCAGATACTCCCACGCCGAGCGCAGCGAAGGGCTGCGGTTGGGGCGCGCATGGTTGTCCGAGGCGATCACGTCGACCCAACCCGCTGTCAGGAACCGGTTTGCCACCAACCTCACGTTGTCGCCATACTCCCCAACCAGGCTTCCACTGTTCAGCTGGACGAGGGCACCCACGTCTTTCCACTCGCTGACAACGCTCAGGCTGCGATCGTACCCCCAGTACCGTTCCGGGTGAGCGATGATCGGCACATACCCACTGGCCACGATTTGAGCGAGCACATCGGCAGAGCGGGTCGGCACCGTGAAGGCAAAGAACTCGACTAAGGCGAAACGGCTGCCGGCTAGTCGAAGGTCGGGATCGCTCAAATCGATATCGGGCGTATCGAGTTGGATCTCGTAGCCGCGGTATAGCTCGAGACCCGGCAGCTGTTCCTGCACCGTTGATGACAGTTCGGGCCAAGCCTCGTCGGCACGAGATCGCCGTTTGCCCATCAGGTTGGAAGCATTCAGGTGGGGGGTCGCGGCGATCGCTGTGACACCGTCCCTATTCAGGTTGCCGAGAGTCTCGAGTGCGCTCCTCAAATCGGGCGCGCCATCGTCCACGGCAGGAATGATGTGAGTGTGAAGATCGGCCAGCGCAGGTGGCGAACCGCTCCGTTCGTCTGCTTGGGTGGTCTCGATGGCCCTAGCTCCTGGCAGCCCAACGCTCTGCAACGTGTCCCAGCGCACCGCCGGGTCCCATGGCCCGGCACGTGTCCACTAGCGCCTGGGGATCCGAATACGCCGCCGCCTCGCAGGCTAGCGTCAACAGGCCGTCAGCTACCAACAGGTCGAAAGCCGCCTCCCGGCGCTGCAGTCGATCACGTGCACTTTCCAGCACTCCGCAGGCGGCCCCTAGGAGCGCCTGCGACAGCTCGGTACCCGTGTCCAGCTCTGCCAACGACCTGCGTAACCCATCCCGCAGGGGGGTCGGTGACTCGGCGAGTCGGCTTTTTAACCAACCTTCGCTGATCACGTTTTCGCTTGCTCCAACATTGGACGCACGATTTCCGTGACCCTCTGAAGTGCCTCCTCGGTGCGCTCGGGCTCACCCGTGCTGGCCTGCGCCATGTGAGGACGGCCGCCGCCCTTCCCTCCAACGAGCTTGGCCACTTCGCGCACGACGGCATCGGCGCGTATACCCTTACTAATGAGGTCGTCAGTGACGACGGCGAGCAGCGCGGCCCGCTCGCCCATTCTCGCCGCTACGACCGCGATCCCGCTACCGAGGCGCTCGCGCAGTTCGTCGCCGAACTTTCGCAGGCCGTCTGAGTCGGTCACGTCGACCACACCCGTCACGACTTTGGCGCCGTTCACGTCGACCGCCTGGTCAGCAAGATCAGCCACCTGACTCGTTGCGCTCCGCTGCATGTTCACCTGCAGCTGCTCGCGCAGGCTCCTCTGTTCGCTGACCAGGCTCTCGATACGCTGCGGCAAGCTCTCGGTGGGAACTTTGAGCGAGCGGCTCAGATCACCGAGCAATCGCTCCTGCGCCTTCACCTTCTCGTAGGCGTGGGAGGCGGTGACGGCTTCGATCCTACGCACTCCCGCGGCCGATCCAGTCTCCGAGACGATCTTGAACAGTCCGATCTCGCCAGTCGTCGCGACGTGGCAGCCACCGCAAAGCTCGAGGCTGAAGCCGGGTACCTCCACCACTCGCACGGTTTCACCGTACTTCTCACCGAACAGCGCCATGGCTCCGTCATCCGCCCAAATCTGCTCATTCACCAGGCGCTCTACTTCCTCGATCTCGGCTTCGCTCATCGGACTGCTGTGCGTGAAGTCAAAACGCAACCTGTCAGGCGCCACCAGCGAGCCGGCCTGAGTCACATGCTCGCCCAGCACGGCCCGCAGCGCCGCGTGCAACAAGTGGGTGGCGGTATGGTGGCGCTGCGTGTCCCTACGCACCGTGTCCACGATTGCCCGCACGTTGCCCGGCCTGAACTCTCCCTCGATGGGGCCGGCAATCACAACGCCATGCTCGAAACGTGCGACGTCGTCGACCTCCATGCTCCAGCCATCGCCCTCGACGTGGCCGCGGTCACCTATCTGGCCGCCGGCTTCGGCGTAGAACGGATTCCATCGCAGCTCGAGGGCAATGCGACCATCCGTCCGCACGGCAGCGAGCACGTCGGTATCCACGATGAGCTTCTCGTACCCTACCCACTCCTGCTCGTCGTCCGAGTAACGGGTCCAACCCTCGGTCGGTATGTCGAAGGTCTTGGCATCCAAGTCGCCGCGCCGGCGCTGCTCTTCCCGATGATCACGCGATCGCTGCCGTTGTTCCTCCAGCGCGACTTCGAAACCAGCCACATCGACCTCATAACTTCGCTCCCGCGCCATGAGCTCGGTCAGGTCGAGCGGGAATCCGTACGTGTCGTAGAGCTTGAACGCCTCGCTCCCCGAGATGACGCCGCCTCCGTCCACCGGAGCGATCTCACTGAAGCGCTGCATGCCGCCGTCGATCGTCGCCATGAAGCGCTCTTCTTCAGCCCGGGTCGTCCGCAGAACGTGGTCGCGACGCTCGGCCAACTCAGGGTAGACATCACCCATGAGAGCAATGACCTCGTCACATACCTCGTAGAGCATCGGCTCGCGGCGTCCCAGCAGCCAGGCGTGGCGGCCCGCGCGCCGCAGGACACGCCGCAGCACATAGCCGCGGCCCTCGTTGGTCGGAAAAACACCGTCGGCGATCAGAAAGGCAGCGGCGCGCGCGTGGTCGGCGATGACCCGGAAGGAGACGCCCGCTTCATCCTCGGGCTGATACTTCCGCTGCGTGATCTCTTCGGCGCGCTGGATGAGCGGCATGAACAAATCGGTGTGGAAGTTCGAGTCCACACCTTGCAGAGCCGCTGCGAATCGCTCCAATCCTGCGCCGGTGTCGATGGACGGCTTTGGCAGGGGGGTCAGGTTACCCTGCTCATCCCGATCGAACTGCATGAAGACCAGGTTCCAGAGCTCCAGGATGCCCTTCGTCTCCTGCAGATCCTCGAACTCCTGGTTTGTCAGTTCTTGCTTGGCGCCTTTCGGTCGCTGATCGTAGAGGATCTCGGAACAGGGACCACAGGGGCCGGTATCCGCCATCTGCCAGAAGTTGTCCTTGTCACCGAACCGCAGAACGCGGCTGGGTGGCAGCCCCGTGATTTCCTGCCAGAGTTCGAACGCCTCGTCGTCGCTGTGGTGAACCGTGGCCCAGAGACGGTCCGGCTCGAAGCCTAACTCCTCCGTACAGAACTCCCAACCGAAGCGAATCGCGTCGTGCTTGAAGTAGTCGCCGAACGAGAAATTGCCCAGCATCTCGAAGAACGTATGGTGCCTAGCCGTCTGGCCGACCTCCTCGAGATCGTTGTGCTTGCCGCCGGCCCGAACGCACTTCTGTGCGGTCGTCGCACGCTTGTATGGGCGCGGGTCCTGGCCGAGGAAGACACCTTTGAACTGGTTCATCCCCGCGTTCGTGAACAGCAGCGTGGGATCGTCCGCCGGCACGAGCGACGACGACGGAACATGGGTGTGCCCGTTCCGTACGAAGTAGTCTATGAAGCGCTTCCTGATCTCAGCGGATCTCATTTACCCGGCTCACAAGCCCCAGATTTCGCATGCCAGCGTTCCTTGGCGCGGCTGGAATATGGCCGAACCTCCCGGTGTTCTCAAGCGCGGACCCTGGCATTCGCTCCCGCAAGGCTGCATAATTGGTGCCCGTGAATCCCTCTGAATCACTCTGATGCTCAGCTCGGGGCCCGAAGCCCGTTTCCAGACAGCCGAAGGAGTAGCTGCCATGGCCAGATTCCTTGCCACGCTTTGCATCGCGGCAACTGGCGCACTGTTCGCTGTGCCCACCCTGACGGCACAGGAAGAACGCCTTGACCCCAACCGTGCGATCCCGGTCGACCCCGCCGTGAAAGTTGGGACGCTGGCGAACGGGCTGCGCTACTACATAAGGGAGAATCCCGAGCCTCAGGAACGGGCGGAGTTGAGGCTGGCGGTCGGGGTCGGATCGATCGTCGAAGATGAGGACCAGCTCGGCGTTGCTCACTTCGTCGAGCACATGGCCTTCAACGGGACGGAGCATTTCGAAAAGCAGGAGCTGGTGGACTATCTCGAGAGCATCGGCATGCGCTTCGGGCCTGACATCAATGCCTACACGAGCTTCGACGAGACCGTTTACATGCTGATGGTCCCCACCGACAGCAGCGAGCTCGTGGAAACGGCCTTCCAGATCCTGGAGGACTGGGGCCACGGCCTGGCGTTCGACCACGATGAGATCGACAAGGAGCGGGGAGTCGTCATCGAAGAGTGGCGACTGGGCCAGGGGGCGTTCGCGCGCCTGCGCGACAAACAATGGCCGATCCTGTTCAAGGACTCGCGCTACGCCGATCGGCTACCCATCGGCAAGAAGGAGGTACTCGAGAGCTTCGATCACGAGGTACCCAAGCGGTTCTACACTGACTGGTATCGTCCGGATCTGATGGCCGTCATCGCCGTCGGCGACTTCGACGCCGACCGAATCGAGGAGCTCATCCGCGTGCACTTCGAAGGCCTCAAGAGCCCGGAGAACCCGCGCGAGCGGACCGTCTACCCAGTCCCGGACCACGAGGAAACGCTCTACGCCATCGCCTCTGACCCCGAAGCGACGTTCAACCAGGTGGGTGTGTACTGGAAGCAGGACCTACGGGATGAAAGCACCGTCGGCGCCTATCGGCAATCGATCGTCGAGTCGCTCTACAACTCCATGCTGAACCAGCGGCTGTTCGAGTTGACCCAGAAAGCGGATCCGCCATTCCTCGGCGCTTCATCCGGACAGGGTCGCTTCATCGGCGCCAAAGAGGTCTATTTCCTCGGAGCAGGTGTGCCGAACAACGGAATCGAGCGCGGCCTCGAGGCCGTGATGACGGAGGCCGAGCGCGTCGCGCGCCACGGCTTCACCGAATCCGAGCTCGAGCGCGAGAAGAT
>JBDHAI010000171.1:0-11337 GCA_039588155.1 Gemmatimonadota bacterium
TACATCCGCGTCGCCGAAGCTGAAGCGGCCAAAGCCTACCCGCTGCCCGACTCGCGCAGTCGCGGTCGCGAGAACCAGATCGCGCCCCACTTCGTGGAGTGGGTGCGTCGGATGATGGATGACCGTTTCGGAGGAGACCTCTACCGGGCGGGCTTCCGAATCTACACGACGCTCGATCTCGAGATGCAATCGATCGCCGATTCGGCGCTCAAGGCGCAGCTGACGTTCCTCGAGAACAACGTTGAAGACTACGAGCACATGACCTATGAGGAGGCGCTCAAGCTGCCTCCCGACTCGACGGACTGGGCCCAAACACCCTATCTGCAGGGGATGTTCGTCGCCCTCGACCCGAAGACGGGGCATGTCAAAGCGATGGTAGGCGGCCGCGATTGGAACCACTCGAAGTTCAACCGCGCGACGCAGGCGATCCGTCAGACGGGCTCCGTATTCAAGCCGTTCGTCTACACCGCCGCGGTCGCCAGCGACTATCCGGTCTCGTACGTGATCTTCGACGCGCCGCTCGAGCTCGATCAGTTCGATCCGGAGGGCGATTCGACCTGGATCTGGTCACCCAAGAACTATAACAACAGGTTCCACGGACCGATGACGCTGCGCGAAGCGCTGAAGCGATCGGTCAACGTCGTCACCGTCAAGCTGTCGCAGCAAGTGGGTATGGAAACGGTGGGTCAGTTCGCCCGGCGCATGGGGATCCGCACGCCGATCCCGCGGGTCGCCGCCGCTTCCATCGGGGCCGCCTCCGTCGTCCCCTTACAGGTCGTCGAGGCGTTCACGACCTACGCGAATCTCGGCGTCCACGTCAAGCCGCAGCCCATCCAGCGCATCGAGGACAACACGGGCCGGGTGATTTGGGAATCGCAGCCGGTCGAGGAGCGCATCCTGGAACCACAGAACGCCTGGATCATGCTCACGATGCTCCGGGACGTCGTGAACCCCGGCGGCACCGCCGGGCTCATCCGGCGGCAGTATCTCGCTCCCGAGATCCCCGCCGCGGGGAAGACGGGAACGACGAACGACGAGACCGACGTCTGGTTCGTCGGCTTCACCCCCGACCTGCTGGCGGGCGTGTGGATCGGCCTGGACGAGCCGAAGAAGATCTTCGACCGCGCAGTGGGCGGCGGACATGCGGCACCGGTATGGGGCGCCTTCATGCAACGCGTCTACCAGAGTCGCCCGATCCCCGAGCCCTGGGAACGTCCTGGCGGCCTCGTCTACAGAACCGTCGACAAGTTGAGCGGCAAACTGCGCACCGAGTACTGCCCGCTCGATGCGATCTATACGGAGGTCTACCTGCCGGGGACGGAACCGGTAGAGGAGTGCGACCTGCACCAGCCTACGCCCTGGGGAGTGCCGCTGCCCGATCTGCTGCGGGACACGACGGAAGTCCGTCGATAGGTCGGCGGAGCCTGGACGCTACTTCCCTGCGGTCAGCGCCTCGATCTCTTTGACGGTCTTGGGCGCATCCTTTGACAGCACTTCATGGCCGTCCGTCGTCACCAGGACGTCGTCTTCGATGCGTACCCCGAGGGCTTCGTCGGGCAGGTAAACGCCGGGCTCTATGGTCAGCACCATGCCGGCCGCTAAGGGTGTTCGATAGTCTCCCACATCGTGAACGTTCATCCCCAGCCAGTGGGACAGACCGTGCGCGAAGTAGCGGTCGCAGCTCGCTTCCCCGCACAGGCCGTCGGAGTGTTCACGCAGGTACGATCGCGCGATCCTCTCGAGCTCCCATACGGTCCTCCCGGGGCGTACGGAGTCGATGACCGCACCCTGCGTCGCTAGCACCAGCTCGTAGATCTCGCGCTGGCGCCGACTGAACTTCCCACCGACCGGAAACGTGCGGGTGATGTCCGCCGCGTAGTAACCGTACTCCGCTCCGGCGTCGATGACGACCAGTTCCGACTCCTCCATCCGCCGCCGGTTCTTGTCGTGGTGCAGTACCACGTTGTTGGGGCCCGAACCGACGATGGTCGGAAAAGCGACGCGCTCGGCGCCGCCGGATCGAAAGACGTACTCGACGACCGCCTCCAGCTCATACTCGTGCATGCCCGGCCGCACCGCCTTCATCGCTTCCCGCTGAGCCTCCGCCGTGATGGCGATCGCCCGCCGCAATCGTGTCAGTTCCACCGAGTCCTTGACCAGCCTCAGCTGGGCGAGGGGCAGGCCCAGATCCTGAATCGAACGGCTCGCCTGCACGGCCAGATCCATCAACTTGCGAGCTTGGTCCCCCTCCCCGCCGAAAGGAACGTAGACGCGCGGGTGCTGGCTGAATCCACCGTGCATGCCCAGGCGGCCGACGATGTCATCATCGAATTGTGAGGTCAGCCGCACGTCGGCGATGCCCGTACGGCGCTTGACCTCTTCCAGCCCTGGCTGGGGCCCGGTCCAGGTCTCTGCTCGCGGATTTCGCTCCGGTACATAGAGCCTCGCCTGGCCGGGGCCACCCTCCGCTTTGAGAAGCACCAAATACGAGCCCGGTGTCTCGAGACCGGTGAGGTAATAGAAATCGTTGTCCTGCCGGAAATCAGAGGCTTGCGGATATTCAGCCATCTCTATGCGATCCGCGCTACGGAGCAGCGCGAGTCCTGGCTCCAGCAACTCGAAGAGCGCGGCGCGCCGCTGTTCCAGGACCTCCACGGGTATGAAAGAAGAATCCGGCGACTGCGCGTCGAGAACGGTTCCGGAAGCCGCGACGGGCGCCGGCCCGGCGAGCACGACACCCATCAGTACCGTCATGAGGCTGAAGGTCCGGTTGTGCGCCATTCACCTGCTCCTGTACTTCATGGTGTACCGACTCCACCCGAGCGGTCGGCTCCCGATCGGGCAGCGAACCCAGCACTCTATTCATGCCGCCAGGTTCGGACAAGCTTCACAGCTGCATCGCGCTTGCCCGGAAGCGGGGCGCCGGGGTTGTAAGGCGGGACCCGCACTATTAATAGTACGGGGAGACGAGGATCGAGGTCCCCCGCCCGATCCGGAGGCCAGGAGGAACCCGGGACGTCGGTTCCTCTCCACCCTGAGCGTTCGAAGGTAGCGAATGGGCGACGTGATACTTCCCGCCGGAGGGCTCGCCGAATTGCGGCGCGCCGTTGAGGAGATCTCAGCAGAAGATGGAGTTCGCGCCCTGCGGGAGGCCGGACGCAGACTCGCCGGTGACGCCGAAGTCGCCATAGCCGAGCGAGGGGGCGGCCCGCTGCCCGCGCTACCGCTGCCCACCTTCTGGTCCGAGCTCGGCCGCTACTTCGACGAGGCCGGCTGGGGCCGCATCGAATCTGAAGAGATGAGCCAGGGCGTCGGGTCGGTGGTGGCGGCGGATTGGGCGGAATCGGATCCGAACGAAGGACGCGGGTCACCGGGTTGTCACCTATCGACGGGCCTCATGGCCGAGCTGCTCACCCGCGCCGTCGGGCAACCGGTGGCGGTTATGGAAGTGACGTGCCGGTCGATGGGCGATGGCGTCTGCCGTTTTCTGTTCGGCTCGCCGACCACTCTCTTGCTGGTCCATAAGAACCTGGCTAAGACCAGCAGCTTGGAAGACGCGCTCGCCGCGATCTAATCACCCACGCTGCGGGGTTTCTCGGGCAGGCAACCTCGGTGACGCCTCATCACCCACTCGGGCCAAGCGATGAGCAGGGTTCTCGGAATCGACTACGGTGAGCGTCGAATCGGCATGGCGATCAGCGATCCGACGGGCACCATCGCTCAGGCGCTTCCCACGATCCTCCGCCGCCGCGGCCGTCGGCCGCCCTTCGCCGCCATCGTCGAGACGATCCGAGAATACGGCGTCGAGCGGGTGGTCATTGGCCTGCCGCTCGAGAGCTCGGGAGACGAGGATGCCCTGGCCGCAGAGGTTCGCGATTTCGGTGGCAAGCTCGAGGCTCGGGCCGGAATCCCGGTCGTGTACAGGGACGAGCGCTTCACCTCGGTGCGAGCCGAGCGCGAACTGGCCCGCCTGGAATTGAAGGCGAAGGCACGACGCGAAAAGGAGCGGGTGGACGCCATGGCGGCAACCCTGATACTCCAGGCCTACCTCGATACTCATCGTGAGTCCTGAGCGACGAGCCACGCTTTGCGCGGCCGCACTCCTGATGGCGGCGCTGTCGACCGGCTGCCGGGACGGCGACCGGCCGCTCGAACGCTTCGTAGTCCCCAACGGTGCCAGCCTGCAAGCGGTCTCCGATACCCTCGCCGCACACGACGTCATCGGCTGGCCCCGCCTGTTCGAGCTCTACGTTCGCATCAAAGGCTCCGATTCCAAGATCAAGGCCGGCACCTACGATCTGCCGCAAGCCGCCGGCTGGTCGAGCGCGTTGGACGCGCTGGTGGCTGGCCGGGTGGTGACCCTGGCCGTCACGATCCCAGAAGGCTGGACCGTCAAGCAGATGGCGGAAACGCTGGCCGGCGTCACGGGCCTGGGAACGGACTCGATCGCGCGTAGACTACTCGACCCGACGCTGTCGGATTCGCTCGGGGCGCCCGGGCCCACCCTGGAAGGCTACCTCTTCCCCGAGACCTACCGCTTCGCGCAGGGCCTGCCTCTCGAAACCGTCGCGGCCGAGCTGCACGGCAGCTACCAGGCTTATTGGACGTCGGAGCGACGGGCTGCGCTCGACTCCATGGGCATGAGCGAAGCGGAGATCGTCACCCTCGCCAGCATCGTTCAGGCCGAGGCCCGTTGGGAAGATGAGATGCCACTGATCTCGGCGGTATTCCACAACCGACTGCGACGTCCCATGCGGCTTCAGGCCGACCCGACCGTGCAGTACGCGCTCGAAACTCGGCAGAGTCGGTTGCTCTACAGCCACATCGATTCCGTCGCAGATGACCCCTACAACACCTACACACACGACGGCCTGCCACCGGGACCCATCGGCTCGCCGGGCGCCGCCGCCATCGATGCGGCGCTGCACCCAGCACCCGTTCGCTACCTCTACTTCGTCGCCCGCGACGACGGGCACCACGCGTTCGCACGGACGCTTCGCGAGCACAACCGCAACGTCCAGCGAATACGCCGCGGTATCAAGAACTGACCATGCCCCCGAGCCCGCCTTCCAACCTGCGTGCCGCGCTTCGACTCATGGTGATCACCGACCGCAAGCTGGCCGGCGCACGGCGATGGCTGACCGTGGTGGAGCAGGCGCTCGTGGCTGGGGCGACGGCCGTTCAACTGCGCGACAAACATGCGACCAGCCGGGAACTGGCGGAGCTCGCGCGGGCCCTGGGCCCGCTGACCGACCGCTACCGGGCTCTCTTCCTGGTGAACGACCGCTTCGACGTCGCGCTGGCGGTCGGGGCTCACGGTGTGCACCTAGGAGCAGACGATCTGCCCGTCGCCGCCGTACGCAGCGTCGTGCCACGAGACTTCATCGTCGGCCGCTCCGCCGACACGGAAGACGACGCCCGTGAGGCGCAAGCCGCTGGGGCTGACTACCTGGGCGTCGGGTCGGTGTTCGGCACCCTGACGAAACAGGAAGTGGTCGGAGAGGTGATCGGCACGGGGCAGCTGGCCCGCGTGGCCGCGGCCGTGTCGATCCCCGTGGTTGGGATCGGCGGCGTCAGCTCGGAGAATTCCGCCGCTGTCGCGGGTTCCGGAGCCGCGGGCGTCGCCGTGGTCTCAGCGGTGATGGCCGCGGCCGATCCGGGCGCGGAGGTCCGAGCGTTGTTGGAGAGCCTTGGGGGAGTGGGGTGGGAAAGTGAAGGGTGAAGGGTAAAAAGTGAAAGGGGAAGGCTGAAGCTTTTTCGCAATCTACTCTTCACCCTTCACTTTTCACTCTTCACTCCTTCTTCGTCCGCGGTCAGCTCCGCAAGCCGGCCCTTCCCTCGGTCAGCATCCAGAACAGCAAGCGGTCGCGATCCGCGCGCGGCAAGCGCCGCAGCCAATCGTCCTCGGTCTCCGGGGGCCATTGCAGCCAGATCGCCACGACCCAGAGGAGGATCGCCGCGAAGGCGAACACCTGTGTGATCGGCCGATCGGGTACATAGGAAGCCAGGAGGCCCTTGATGCCTTCGGCTAGTCCCCGCAAGTCGATCAGCGGCATGTCGGGCAGCTGTGTGCGAGCCCAGACGAAGGGCAGAACCGAGTACTTCAGCGCCGCCAGCGCCACGGCCACGATCCCCAGCGTCAGCATGACGCGAGTCCGGTGCACCGCGTAACTGGCGTTCCAGGCAAAGTACAGGAGCACGGCCAGGACCGCCCACTGTACGAGGCCCGGCGGTGGCAGCAACATCGATACGAGCTGCGCCGTGGCGCCCGCAGCGTAGACGAGTACCAGCGCTCCCCAAAAGTCGTGCGGCCATGACAGCGTCGCGGTGTTCAGCAGCACAAAGAGAATGAGCAGGGCGGCCAGACCATCGACGAGACCGAAGATGTGGTACTCGAGACCTGTGACGCCAAGCCGCAGCCCGGCAAGGCCGAAGGTACCGACAAAGAGCGCACAGACCGCCACAGCCGCGGTTGGCGTCCAATTCTTCGCGACGCTGAGTGGGATTGAGACCCACCGCACACGCGGCGATGTCCTCGGCCATCCCGAGCTCCTCCGGGTCCCGCCCGATGCCGAACCTCCCACCCCGGCCCCGGGCCAGATAGCGACGCCCCAGACTCAGGTATACCTTCGCCAACGCGTCATTGGCGACCAGCTCGTCTCGCGGTCCCGCTGCCGCCTCCGCCGCACGGCCGAAGGCTCGCACGGCACGCCGCTCGAGAGCCTCAGCCAGACTGTCCGCACCCGCCGCCCGCGCCCGATCCGCTTGGCCGACCAGCAGCTCACCGCTCCTCAAGTTGGCGCCGTAGGCCTCGTCATTCACCCACAACGCGACCCGGTCGCCAAGGTCGCGGGGACCCTGAGGTTCCAGCGCATACGCAAGAGCCACAGCCAGAGTCAGAACCGCGAGGGCGCCGACCGCGACCGCATCGCGCCATGCCCCTCGCGCTCTGCCCTGCCTCTGCACCTCGGGCTCCCGATGCTCGTTCTCGACTGACATAGTCGCTCGCTCTCGGCGATGGTGGCTCGACTCCGCTGAAGATAGGTTTCGTTGCCGGGGCGCGCCGCCGGCGTGCCCGCATCATATACTACTCGTCACGCCGAGTCACGCCTGGCCGTAAGCACAAAAAAACCCCGGGAGGCTGTGTGCCAAGCTGGCGCCGACTCCCGCCAAGTCAGACGCTTCAACAAGCTCAGTCACACAAGCCTTCCCCGGGGACTATATCGAGCCGGGGTCATCCGTTCACAGCGCCCGCCGACCTCCCCCCTATGTCCTTGCCTATTATTTCAGTAAGCGGACTGACCTGGGATCGAACGACCACCGGCATCATCTCTCACGCCTCGAGTCCTGCACACACACAATCACCAGATTTCCAACGCCGGGACTCCTCATCACCACGCCACTTCCGGCCCGGCGCCCTCCTAAGGGCAAGGCGTGTGCCGTACGTGCCCACAGATCGTATCACTATATATGACAATAAGTTAGAGGGCTGCGCCGCGGCCGGCCGCCGGCCAGACACCTCCGGCCATTCGGTCAGCTTGACTGACCCGCTCTAGACATAATGACCGAATTGGACTATCTTACCCCGTCTCTTCCCTCCCTCCCTTTCCCGAGACAACCCATGAATAGCCGATCCACGCTCTTCACCGAATCCGCAGCCGCAGAGCTGCTACGCCATCTCGCCGATCGGTTCGCCGAGGGTCGGGAGGTCAGCCCCCGCGAGATTCTATCCGAGTTGGGTGAGCAGTTTGAACTGCGCAGCGCCCTGTGGATTCGCGCGGATGGCCAGATCGAGCTAGCGGCCAGCCTTCCGGCCGATGTCCCCGGCGCCGGCGCGCTGACGGAACAGGTGGCGCTTTGGATGGAGGATCTTTCGCAGGCGCTGGCGAGGACCGAACTGGGAGGCAGCACCAAGCTGGCGGAGAGCGGCCGCGCGCAATCGATCTGGCCGCTGAAACTCGAGGACTCCGCGAAGGCGATCTGGGTGGCCGAGTCGGACGACGAGGTCATGCCGGAGCTGGCAGCCGCGGCCGAGGTCGTGCGGGTGGCGGTGGTGTTGCATCGCGCGCGGCAGCGGCTCGCCGATCGCGACGTGCAGTTGCGGGATTTGAAGTCAGCACAGGAGCTCATGGGCCACATCGTGGATTCGCTACCGCTGGGCCTGTACGTGGTCGACGAGGATTACCGGATCGTGGCCTGGAACCGGAAGCGCGAGGCGGGCACCCAGGGTGTTGCGCGTGAGGACGCCATAGGCAAGTCCGTATTCGAGGTTCTCTACCGCCAGCCGCAGGAGCAAATCCGCTCGGAGCTGGAAGAAGTGTTCGAGACCGACGAGATACGTCACTATGAGGTGGATTCCACGGCTTCGGGTGAGCGGCGTTTTTATCGGTTGACGAAGGTTCCGATGCACGTGTCGAGCGGTGACGCGGTCAGTCACGTGATCACGGTCGGTGAAGACATAACGGAGCAGAAGCGCATCGCCGACATGATCATGCACGCCGAGAAGCTTGCCGCCTTGGGTCAGATGGCGGCGGGCGTCATGCACGAGATAAACAACCCGCTGGCGACGATCACCGCCGGCGTCGACGCCGTTCGCGAGTTCGTGGCCGACTCTACGGAGGAGGCGGAGCTGCTCGGGCTGATCGAGACGGAGGTCGAGCGCTGTAAGCGAATCGCCCGCGACCTACTCGCGTTCAGCCGGCCCCCGCCCAGCGAGAAGGGCCCCGTGGACACTCAGGAAGCGGTGGAAGAGACCCTCAAGCTTCTCCAACACCACGACCGCTTCAAGAAGATCCGCGTGGAGCGCGAGTACGTCTATGACCTACCGCTCGTCTGGGCGAACTCGGAGCGACTCGTTCAGGTCTTTGTCGCGCTGGCGCTCAACGCACTCGATGCGATGGAGGGAGACGGCGAACTGAGAGTGCGAACTGAGATATTGGTCGAAGCTAACGAGCTGGGAATCTCGTTCATCGATACCGGTTGCGGCATTCCCCAGTCCGAGCTCCCCAAGATCTTCGAGCCTTTCTACACATCGAAGGCGCCCGGCAAAGGAACTGGCCTGGGGCTATCGATCTGTTACGGAATCATTCGGGAACACGGAGGCCGCATCGAGGTGGATTCCGCCATCGGTGTCGGCAGCAATTTTCGTGTCGTTCTGCCTGCCTACCAGGAAACACTGGGTCGGCAGTCGACCTCGACACTAGGCGATCGGAGTGACGAGCGTGAGTGAAACACAAATCAAAGTCCTGCTGGCCGAGGACGAGCGAAACTTGTCGCGAATCCTGGAAACGCAGCTCCGCAAACGAGGGTTCGACGTTGCGGTGGCCGCGGACGGCCGAGCCGCTATCGATGCCCTCAAAGCCGAGGAATTCGACGTCGCCCTGGTGGATCTGGTGATGCCTGAGGTAGACGGGATCGGGGTGCTGCGAGAGGCGATGGGCCTCGACGCCCATCCCGAGGTGGTCATTGTAACCGGCAACGGCACCGTGGAGACGGCCATCGCCGCCATGAAGCTGGGTGCCTACGACTATCTCACCAAACCGTGCCGGGTGGCCGAGCTCGACATGGTCGTGCGTCGCGCCTTCGAGAAGAAGAAGCTCGCACAAGAGAACATACGCCTGCAGACTCGCCTGTCGCGGCGCGAGGAGTTCCCTGACATAGTGACGGCAAGCCCGAATATGGAGGAGATCCTCGAGCTCGCCCGCAAGGTCGCCGCGTCGGATAGCGCCGTCCTGATCTCGGGTGAGAGCGGAACGGGGAAAGAGCTGGTGGCGCGAGCGGTCCACCGGCTGTCACCGCGCTCGGAAGGCCCATTGACCGACATCAACTGCGCGGCAATTCAGGAGAACCTGCTCGAATCCGAACTGTTCGGACATGAGCGCGGCGCCTTCACCGGCGCCATGACGCGTAAGCTCGGGCTGTTCGAATTGGCGGACAGCGGCACGCTGTTCATGGACGAGATCGCCGAGCTCGCACCGCGACTGCAGTCCAAGCTGCTCAGAGCTCTCGAGGCGGGCGAGTTCTTCCGCGTGGGCGGCACACAGAAAGTGAGCACCGATATCCGGCTGCTCGCGGCGACGAACCGGAACATCGATCACGAGGTGGCTGAAGGCAACTTCCGCGAAGACCTGTATTACAGGATCAACACACTCACGATCACCATTCCACCCCTCTCCGCAACATCATGGAGCGGCTCGCCATCCTCCGGGCGGGTGAGGAGATTCGGCCCCAGGACCTGCCGCGAGATCTTACCGGGGGTCCGAAATCCGATGGCGCGAGCTCCAGTCTCGTGGGCCAATCCGTATCGCTGGAAGACGTGGAGCGGGCGCATATCGAGGCCGTCCTGCAGCGGGAGGATTGGCACCAAGGCCGCACCGCGGACACCCTGGGGATTTCGCCCAAGACGCTATATCGGAAAATACGCGCTTATGGGTTGGAGCGACCGCGCTGACGGGAACTACTAGAGGTCCGACGTGGCCCCCCTACGACTCGGAGGCCGTCTCGCTCAGCACCGACACCTCGTTGTTCACGACCTGAACAAAGCCGCCCGACACCCGGAAGCGTAGTGTGCCCGTCGCCGTGACGACCCTGAGCGCGCCTTCCCCGAGAATCGCCATCAGCGGCGCATGATCGTGGAGTATACCGATTTCCCCATCGTACGCGGACACGACGACGAGCATCGCCGGCCCCTCGAAGAGCTTTCTCTCCGGGCTAATGACCGAGAGGTTGAAGCTCTTGCCGCTTCCTGGAACGGACATCGGTCTCGCCGCGCTCCTAGTCACCGATCTTCTTGGCCTGATCGACCGCTTCGTTGATGTCGCCGACCATATAGAACGCCTGTTCGGGCAGTTCGTCGAACTCGCCGTTAACCATCCGCTCGAACGATTCGATCGTGTCCTCCAGCTTCACGTAGCGACCCGCGGTGCCGGTGAACTGTTCGGCCACGTTGAACGGTTGCGAGAGAAACTTCTCGATTCGCCGCGCCCGGTTGACGATGACCTTGTCCTCTTCCGCCAGCTCGTCCATCCCGAGAATGGCGATGATGTCCTGCAGGTCCTTATAGCGCTGAAGGATCTCCTGCACTTGCGTCGCCACGCTATAGTGCCGCTCTCCGACGAACTGCGGGTCGAGGATGCGGCTCGTCGAATCGAGCGGATCGACCGCCGGATAGATGCCCAGCTCTACGATGCGGCGCGACAGTACCGTGGTGGAGTCCAGGTGCGCAAAGGTGGTTGCGGGCCCCGGGTCTGTAAGGTCGTCGGCGGGCACGTAGATCGCCTGGACCGACGTGATCGACCCCTCGCGAGTCGACGTGATGCGCTCCTCGAGCTCCCCGAT
>JBDHAI010000172.1:0-5815 GCA_039588155.1 Gemmatimonadota bacterium
GGATTCCTGATGGCCTTGCTCTGGTTCGGCGCCGCCGATTCGCTTGCCCAAGTTCCCACCATCCGAGGCTACTATCTCAACGTTCCGCTGTGGAGTGACTCCTCGCAATACGCGGTCGGCGGTTTCGGGGACCTGCAGCGGCTGCGGGTGATGACCGCACCCACATACGGTCAGCTCTCACTCGATGTCGCCTACGAGCACGTGCTGCAGTACAGCCAGCGCGCGGTCTCCGCGCCGATCGGCGCCGTGCTCGGCGGTCTCACGCCTGGCGGCGGTGAGTACCTGGACTTGCAGTGGACGATCAAAGAGGCCGACCACTGGCTTTGGCGCCATCGCTTCGACCGACTCAACCTTCGCTACAGTCCAAATCAGCCGCTCGAAGTCACCGTCGGACGCCAGACCATATCATGGGCGACTACCCTGTTTCTCACCCCGGCAGACCCCTTCGTGCCCTTCGATCCCGCCGATCCCTTCCGAGTGTACCGCGCAGGCGTAGACGCCGTAAGACTACAGGCCTTCCTCAACCCGCTCAGCGATCTCGACTTCGTCGTGCGTCCGACGAAGTACAGCACGATCACCGGAACAGACGAGACCAGCTTGACCATCTTGGGACGCGGCCGATCCGTCTGGCGGGGCTGGGAGGTATCGGCTTGGGCCGGCATGTTGCACAGTGAGGCCGCGCTGGCTCTGGGAGCTTCGGGAGGTTGGGGAGCGACGGCCATCCGCGCCGAGGTCTCAATACAAGAATCGGAAGATAGGGTAGCCGTCCGCGGTACGATCGGTGTGGACCGACTGTATAGTCTGTTCAGCCGCGATCTGTACCTGGTCCTCGAATACCAGCACGACGACTTCGGCGCAGCAAGCAGCTCCGAGCTCGTAGACGTGATCCTATCACAACCGTTCGCTCGCGGACAACTGCAGGTTCTGGGACAGGATGAGATCGCCGGCCAAGCGGCTTATCAGATTCACCCGCTACTTAACCTGAGCTTGCTGCTGCTCTTCAATCTGAACGATCCGAGCTCTCTCGTCTTCCCTGCGTTCAACTACTCGGCATCCAACGAGATCGCGATTCAAGGCGGGCTGTTTCTGGGAGTCGGCAAGGGCACGCCCGACGACCCACTCACACTACCGTCGGAATACGGGATCACGCCCACCAGCGTGTGGGTCTCCGTCACCGCTTTCTTTTAGGAACGGAGTGCCCCAGCGGCTCCCGCTAGGCTCTAAAGACCTCGTTCTCTTTTGCAGGCCCGGTTCCCGCTCGCGCGAGAGCCTTCCTGAACAGCCAGGCGCTGAAGAGAAGCGCCAGGAAAATCCAGAGCACGCCCCAGATCACCGTCGGTATCCCCGTGTACTCGGCGAGCAGTCGAGCATCGGACAGCACTTCGGGGCGATCCAAGATGTCGCTCTTGATGTCGAGCACGGCGTACAGGCAGCTGGTCAGGCCCAGGGCTGTAAGAAGTGCCGCGGTCCCATCCGTAGGCAGATAGTATCCCACGGCGACGAGGCCGCCGCCGAAAGCCACGCCGAACAACAGCCCGAACGAGTTTCGCACGTAGAGCAGAGTGACTGCGATAACGATAACCCCAATGACGCCCGCAGCGATCTTCGGTATCGAGCCGCGTCCGCGCGCCGCCATCAGGATGGCGGCACCCCATCCCAGACTGCCCAGATAGCCGGCCGACAAGACCAAGAATCGGCTACCTCCCGGGCACTCGCACAGCCCGCCCTGTTTGGCGGTGACCCGAATGCTCTCGATCGAACCGCCGGTCAGCACGGCCATGACGCCGTGACTGATTTCGTGGAGCAAGACGACAAAGATTTTGAGAGGGTAGACGATCGGTGTATTCCAGAGCAGCCAGAGCGCAGCGAAGTAGACGGCGAACCCCGTCAGAAATCGAAGGCGACGCTTAGTGACCTCTTGCATAATACGTCAATATCGAGTCGTCCGGGGAACGCCGTCCACACCTGCCCGCTGCTTATCTAAGAGCGCCTTGCCATTCCGAGTGGGACGCTCCGACATCGCACAATACGGAGGCGCTTCCGTCATTGTTTCGTAACACCTTCAGTTCGAGAATCTCCCGGCGGCCCGGTCAATGCGCCGGCACAGCCACACCCCCCACCGTGCTGTCACCGCAAGCACGGCCAGGGCGGTGACGAGCTCTCCAGCGCCGGGCTCGACAGATTCCACTTCGACGGTTCCAGCGGCCAGCAGACCGATCACGCCGACGATGTTGTTGATGGCGTGAACGACCACACCCGGGCGAATGCTCCCGGTCCGCCACGTCACCCAGCCGACCGGCAGGCTCCAGAAGAAGAAAAAGAGCGCGGGCTGCGGACCATGGAGCAAGGCGAACGGCATCGCGGCAACGGCAATAGCCAAGAAAGGTCGGAGCCGCTGCTCGAGGACGCCCTGCAGCAACCCGCGAAACAACGCTTCCTCCACGATCGGTGCGACGACCGCCACCCCGATGGCCAAAACCACGCGCTCGTACGTGCTCACCGCGTTGGCGACGAATTCGACATCGCGGACGGGCGGGCCGAGCAAGACGGTCGCTGACAAATTGGCGATGAGCAAGGCGACGCCGAGTGCCAGTGCAGGCGGATACGCGGCCGTCGGCACCGGGCCGACCCTCAGAGCGTGGCGGGCATCGCGACCGCTGGCGACCAGGTAGAGAACGGCCCCGACGAGAAGCCCCGCCTCCCCCAGGAGGAACATGACTGCGAGCGAATTCCCGCTGGCCAGAGCGCCCACGCCACCGACGAGGGCGGCGAACGCGAATCCGGTCACGAACGCCGCGAGGGCGGTGCGGATCTTCAGCGAACGCTCCATACACCATTTTAACGTTTTCGCTCTATCGAGCATCTAGTAGACAGAAGCAAGCAGCGGAAACCCTTTCGCCGGGGTGCTTCGGCCCATGAGTGGAGGTGCAGTTGCGGGACTGCAGGAGGTCGAAGCACCCGGCGATTCGTTTCCGGGGACGTGGCTAAACCGAAAGCTAAGAACCAAAGAAGGTTGCTGGGCCATGAGGTCGCGGGCGGGGGTAACACCAGACGGGGAACAGGTCCTCGATCTCTTGACCCAGCATCCTTTAATAGCCTCGACTTCCTCGTCGTGACATCTTCCTCGTCGTGACATCTACGCCGGCGCCCACGCCTGCCCCATCGAACGGAAGCTTGCCAACAGACCCCTAGAGCACGAAACATCGGGTATACGGCGGTCGTAGGGACGCTGAAAGGGACCCTAAGCCGGGTTCCAACCCTAGCGCGTCCGAAAATGTCTAAAGAGTTAATAGTCCACCCTAGCCGATAGCCCCCTACGGGGTCGAGGTAGGTCTTTGAAAAGCGGAGGCAAGTCGATGAAGCACCGATGGCTTACCGCGCTGGCGGCGGTAGCTCTGGTCGTCCTCGCGGCGCGTCCGGCGCTGGCACAGAACGAATGGTCATTCGACGGTGACCGGTTGCTGGTCACAAACTTGATCGGCGAGGTGACCGTCAAAGGCCACGACGGATCACGCATTATGGTCCGCGCCCAGCCACAAGGCGACGACGCGCGACTCCTCGATTTCCAAGTGAAGCAAGGCGATCGAGCCGAGTTCCACGTCGTCTATCCCTTCCAGCAGTCCCTGAGCTACAGCTACCCGGAGCGCCGCGGCGGTTCCACGGAGACCCGCGTGGAGAACTGGGTCGACGAAAGCTCATTCATGGAGGACCTCCATTCCGGCGTCTCGGGCCGCGACCGCATCAGGATACGGGATAGCGGCGAGCTGGAGGCCTGGGCCGACCTGGAGATCCTGGTGCCGCGTGGGGTCGAGTCGCGAATCGTGCTGGCAGTGGGCGAGATCCGGGCCTCGAACGTCGAGGCGGCTCTTGATCTCGACACGCACAGCGGGCCCGTCCATGCCGAGAATATCCGCGGGTCCACCAACATCGACACCGGCAGTGGTAAAGTCGTCGCGATGTCGATTACCGGCAACCTGAACGTCGACACCGGATCCGGCAGCGTGGAGGTCAGCGATGTGGAAGGGGACGACGTCCGAATCGACACCGGGTCCGGTGCAGTGACCGCCGACCGGATTCGCGGACGGGAGCTCGAGATCGATACCGGGAGCGGTTCGGTCCGCACGACCGAGGTCTACACCGAAGATTCGGTCATCGACACCGGCTCCGGCTCCGTAACCCTCGACCTGCTCCAGCTCAGCACCGGCCGGCACGTCGTCGATACGGGTAGCGGCGGCGTGACTGTCACCATACCGGCTAACGCATCGGTCCGTATCATCGCCGATACGGGCAGCGGTGGAATCGACCTCGACGTGCCGAACGCCATACTGCGCCGGGCGAGCCGGGATCACATCGAGCTGGAGATCGGCGCTGGCGATGCCGCGCTGGAGATCGACACGGGCTCCGGCGGCGTCAAGATTCGCACGCGCTAGTAACCTCGGACTGGCTGGCTGGCGCCTTCCGCTCTCCCACGCCCCATGAGGGGGCGGCCCGCTAGGGAGTGGCAGTCGCCGCCGGCCAGTTCAGTCGATCGTGGCCCAACACAGCCGGCTACGTGCCTTCGGCGTCTGCTTGCGGCGGAATCATCAGCTTCCAGAGACCCATACCGAGCAACGCATTCACCAGGAAGTGCCCGACGATCGCCGGCCAGAGACCCGCACCCGTAATGACGGGAAGACAGAACAGGTAGCCCATCGCAAAGGCCCGTACGGCACCGGCCTGACCCTGGTACGCGTGAAGCAGACCGAACGCCACGTTGGCGACGACCGCGGCCAACCAACCATTTCCGAGCCAGGCCGCTAGTCCTGCGAGCAAGAAGCCGTGGTAGGTGAGCTCTTCCCCGAAGCCGGCACTGGCGGACACGCTGAGAAAGGTCGACTGCTCACGGCGCGTCCGCGGCATCAAGTGATAAGTCAAGCGAGACTCATGGACGCCGAGACGCGAGGCGAGACGCGTAATCAGAAAGTCGCCGAGAAGTGCACCAGCGGTGGTAAAGATGTCCAGACCACGAACGCGGCCACGCCCGTCGAGTGGAGTCCAATCTCCGAAGGCGCTATACCCTCCGCTAGAAGAACCACGCCGGTGGCCGCGACGAGGACCACCATCCCGATCACAGCTGAGATGTAGAGTGCCATTCGTGGCGGCAGCACCATCTCACGTTCGACGGGCTGGAAAAGCGACAGAAACGGCACAACGACCAGCAGCACAAAAACGAATGCTCGACCTGTCCAGCCGAACTCCACGGCCGGCGCGAGATCTTGCAGGACGCCGACGAGACCACTCACGCTATGACCCTGTTCGGCCACAGTATATCAGCCGCGCACTTGCCACCCCTGGGGTTTGCAGTCAGCATAGGGTCACAAGAGCATGCATTCTCTGGAACCCACCCGTGATTCATAGTGAGCAAGATCGAACACACGGCCCGGCAACTCAAGCGGCGTCTCAGAGAGCTCGCGGACCCAGAGTATCGGTCGTCACAACAACGCTTCTCCAAGGAACAGCTTCGCACCCTCGGTGTCCGCGCGCCGGAGGCCCGCAAGCTCGCCTCAGCGGCGGCCAAAGAATATCGCGCCGCCAGGCTGTCTTTCAATGAAATCCTGAGCATCGCCGAGAGCCTCTGGATGGGTGGCAAGCTCGAGGAACGCGCCCTCGCGTTCATCATCGTTGCCAAGTTCCGACGACAGCTCGAGCGGCGCCACTGGAAACTCTTCGACGGCTGGGTCAACGACGTCACGAACTGGGCCGAGTGCGACGGTCTCTGCTGCGATATTCTCGCGCCGCTGCTGGAGAAGGAGCCCGATCTAGTCGCCAAGCTGCC
>JBDHAI010000173.1:0-5789 GCA_039588155.1 Gemmatimonadota bacterium
GCCGGCGGCGGCGTGGGAAGCGGACGTCCTGGCATCACGCATGGAGGAGTACGACCCGCTCTGGCTCGATGGTCTCTGCCTGTCGGGGCGTGTGTCGTGGGGACGGCTTTCCCCGCCGATCTCGTCTAGCAGCAGGACGTTCTCCTCGGGGCCGCTGCGCTCGAGCCCGATCGCGCTCTTCCTGCGCGAGCACG
The DNA here is from genome assembly GCA_039588155.1 of Gemmatimonadota bacterium. Classification (GTDB taxonomy): domain Bacteria; phylum Gemmatimonadota; class Gemmatimonadetes; order Palauibacterales; family KS3-K002; genus JBDHGH01. The sequence continues at coordinate 195 of JBDHAI010000173.1, forward strand.
CGGAGTCGTGGCTGGCGCTCGCCCCCAGGGCCGATGGCGTAGAGCTTTCGACCGATGCCCGCCAGGTGTTCGAGGTGTTGGCCGGGCGGGGAGCGCTCTTCTTTTCAGAAATCGTCAATCAATCGGGCCTGCTGAAGACGCGCGTCGAAGCGGCGCTGGGCGAGTTGGTCGCGGTCGGGTTGGTGAACGCCGACAGCTTCGCGGGTCTGCGGGCGTTGCTGATACCGTCCAGCAAACGGCGACCCGTAGGAGGGCGCCGGCAGCGTCGCGGGCGCTTGGCGCCGTTTGGCGTAGAGTCGGCGGGTCGTTGGGCCGTGTTCCGGCCGCCGGCCGAGTCGGAAGGTAATGGCCGCGCCGAGAGCGGGGCCGAGACCTCGACGGCGTGGATCGATCCGGATGAGCGTGCGGTGGAGGCCCAGGCGTGGGCGTTGTTGCGTCGTTACGGGGTCGTGTTCCGGCGGCTGCTGGAACGCGAGGCGAACCTCGCGCCCTGGCGCGAGCTCACCCGCATCTACCGGCGGCTCGAAGCGCGTGGCGACATCCGCGGTGGCCGCTTCGTCGCCGGATTCTCGGGCGAGCAGTTCGCGCTGCCGGAAGCGGTCGGTACCCTGAGATCGACGCGCCGCGAGTCGAAGCGCGGGCGGCTGCTCGCCGTAAGCGGCGCCGACCCACTGAACCTGGCGGGTATCATCACTCCCGGGTCTCGAATCACGGGCTTGACCGCTAATCGGGTTCTTTACCGTGACGGTGTGCCGGTCGCGGCCAAGGAATCGGGTAAGATCCGCCTGCTGGCGGACGTGGAAGGCGCGGGCGAACGCGAGCTGAGCGCGGCGTTGACTGGGCGGCCGGTTCCGGCTCAACTGAGAGTCTACCTGGGGCAGGCCCGCTGAAATGGAGAAAGCTTACGTGGATCTGGTTTATGCGGCGGCTTAATCGTGTAACTCGACTGGCGAGGCTCAGCGGTCGTTACATCGGCGTCGCCTCGACGCTTGGGCTGTTGGCGAGCCACACCGCTCAGGCGCAATCGGCGTCTGCGACGACCACGACGTTGGACATCTCGACACTGGGCCGCGCGCAGTTCTCGCGCATGCACACCAAGCTGGAGAAGACGATCTTCAAGGTCGACGTGCTGGCCGTCGATGTGTGGCTGGGCGACGAGGATGCCGCCCAAGTGGAGCGGCGGGTCGCGGGTAAGAGCTACACGAACGAGCTGGCCGAATCCGTCGCCGACGTGGCCATCCACTCGCAAGACGCCTTCATCCGTATCGAGTTCCTGCGGGATGTCAGCCTCGAGCAGTTTCTCGACGGGGTCGATGAGAACCTGCGCCGGGTTCCGGAGGCGGGGATCATCGAGCGCTCGGACTACTTGATGATCTCCGAGAGACTGCCGAGCTGGTTCGGCTTCCTCGAGGAGGGGGGCATTCGGAAGGGCGACCAGATCTTGTACCGCATCCGTGGCGACAGCTTGACGACGCAGTTTCTCACCGTCACTGGTGAGAGCCTATTGGACCAGACTGACGTCGGCCCAGAGCGACGCCGGGCTGTGCTCGGAAGCTACTTCGTCCGCAAGTCCGACTTCAGCGAGGGTCTTGTGAGATCTCTCCTGGAGTCACCGGAGCCATAGGTTAGTCGGAGTCGTCAGGACTTCCGCTACCGCTTTGGGTATACGAATCTCCATAGAGCGGCGGCCCGAGCGGTGGATCACCGCCCGGGCCGCTGGTCTGCTATACGGCTGCCAGGCTCACTCTGGCTTGGTGGCTGTCGTGGTCGCGGGCTCCTCGTCCTCCGTCGTGTACTTCTCGAACCAACTCTGCAAGTAGAGCTGCGATCGCATGAAGTTGGACGGCCGTGAGCTTGTACCGTGCCATTCATCGTTGAAGCGCAGCATCACGGTGGGAACCTTCTGGACCTTGAGCGCCATGTAGAACTCCTCGGTCTGCGAGATCGGCGTGCGTAGGTCCTTGATGCCGGTCATCAGCATCGTCGGGGTCTTGACGTTCCCGGCATACATGAGCGGTGAGCGCCTCAGGTGCTCGCTGGGGTCTTCCCAGGGGAAGTTGTCGAAGTTGCGATACCAGCTGGCGCCGTCCGTAGTCCCGACGAACGACAGCCAGTCGATGACCGGGTAATTGGAAGACGCGGCCGCGAAGCGGTCGGTGTGTCCCACGATCCAGGCAGTCAACACGCCGCCACCGCTGCCGCCGAACACGAATAGGTTCCGCTCGTCGATGTAGCCGCGGGCGATGACTTCGTCCACGCCGTTCATCAGGTCATCGAAGTCCTCGTCGGGATAGGCGCGCTTGATCTCGTTGCCGAACGCCGACCCGTAGCCGGTGCTGCCGCGCGGATTCGTGTAGAGGACGACGTACCCGTTGGCGGCGTGCTCCTGTCGGTTGAAGCTGAAGGCGACGTTGTACATGGCGTGCGGCCCGCCGTGGATCTGCAGAATGAGCGGGTACTTCTTGCTGGGATCGAAGTCCGGGGGCTTGATGATCCAACCTTGTATCTGCAGCTCGTCGGTCGACGTGTACCAGATCTCCTCGACTTCGCCCAACTTGACGCCGTGCAGCACATCGTCGTTAACGAAAGTGAGCTGAGCCAGCTGTTGTGGACGTTTGACCGAGAAGGTCACGACGTCGCCCGGCTCGTGGAAGCTGCTGAGGACGCCCACCGCCTGGCCGTTGGTGTTGACGTCGCTGACGGTCAGCATGTGGACGCCGTCGGTCAGCTTCTCCACTTTGCCGTTCAGCGAGGCGGAATAGAAGTTCCGCGTGCCCTGATTGTCGATGTTGAAGTAGATCGTCTTGCTGTCCTTAGACCAAACAAGACCTCGCGGCGTGCGATCGAGATCGGTGGGGATCATCCTCGGGTCGCTTCCATCCCGATCCATCACGTAGAGCTTCGAGGTGATGTAGGTATCGTCGGTGAAATCGTAGCCAGTGTAGGCGATGAGTTTGCCGTCGGGTGACACCACCGGGCCGCCGTCCGGGCCGCGGCGCTCGGTAAGCTGCTTGATGCTGCCGTCCGCTACGCTCACCTCGTAGACTTCCGATTCACGCCAGACGTACTCAGCGTCTTCCTTGCGGTGACCGCTGAAGACGATCGTCTTTCCGTCGGGCGTCCAGTCGATGCCGCCGCCGGACCAGCCGCCGCCGTGATTGTAGTCGCCGTCCGTCAACTGCCGTGGCGTTCCTCCGTCGGCCGGGACCACGAAAATGTGGCGGTACCCGTCCTTGGTGAAGCCGACGCGGTCACGGCGAAAGTTCAGCCGGTCGATGATCCGCGGACCCTGTGTCCACTTCGCTCCCTCCGGTCGGGCCGGCAACTTGACCGTCCACTTGTCCTTGCTGGGTACGATCATGGTGAAGGCGATGTGCTTGCCGTCGGGTGACCAACTGATGCCGGACGGCGATTCATCGATGCGTGTGATCTGTGTCGTGGCGCCTTCCGCGTCCATCCAACGGACGAAGATCTGGCTTCCCTGCGGGTCGCCCTGTTTCGTGTAAGCGATGCGGGTTCCGTCTGGTGACCAGGTCGCGCCAGATCCCTCGACCAGAAAGCGGTTTCTACTCCCGTCGGCGTTCATGATCCAGAGTGCCGACTGGCGGCGGTCGTTGACCTTGTCAACCCACCGGCGCGTATAGATGATCTGCCTACCGTCGGGTGAGATCTCCGGATTGGCGACGCTCTCCATCTCCAGGTAGTGCTCGAGCGTCAGATAGTCTCCCGTCTCTTTCTGGGCGAGCGCGGCGCCTGGGAGAACGATGGCTAGCACAGCGAGTGCCAAAGCACGCTTCATGGTGACCTCCTTTACCAGGGCTTGGAATGGCACGAAGAGTAACGTGCGGGGTCGTGGCGTTCAACCCAGCAGAAAAGCGCTGCTCAGCGAGCTATTGTTTGACAATAATCTGGCCGCGGCTTATCCTGACGACTTGTAGATCCTCGCCGGTACTGACGTTTGTCACATTGAGACCTCGGTCCCGCTTGACGACCAGCGTACAACCCAATCGACCATGCGACTAGCCATCACTCGAAGCAGCGTTGTGAAGTTTGCCGTGGCCGTCTCCCTAATCGGGACGTTCGCCGCGTGTGGCGACGACGATGGGCCGACCGGGCCGGGCGCTTTTCCGGATCTGCGGGGAGATTGGGTGGGCCAGTATGTTGTGACCGAATGCACCACCACCGTCGGCTTGAATCAGTTTCTGTGCAACGAGGTCTTCTACGTCAGCAGATCGCTCCCCTTCGCCATGACGCTTCAACAGAGCAGCGAGCGCGTCGATGGCCCGGCTGTACAAGGAGCGCTGGAAGGAACGGTCGACGGTACCGTAGACATGGCAGGTGTTCTCGGGCTGGATGGCGCGTTGAGTTCTAGTGGTGGCGCCTCGACGACAATTGCGCAATGGGAGACTCTGCTGGTCGGCGACTCGCTGGTCGGCACATTCAGTTTCGAGGTCGAGGACCTGAGCGACAGCGGTTTTGGCACTGTCCTGGTCGACGCCGAGATCGTAATGGTCGGCCCCAGCGTACTGACCTACGAGTTCTGTCCGGTCGAGCTCTTCTTGGCCCAGACGGACTCGATCGATGGGGTCCTCGAGGCCGGCGACTGCCAGTTGTCTGACGAGACGTACTACGACGTATACGCCGTCGAGGTAGCGGTCGGCGATTCGCTACAGATCACGATGAGCTCGACAGAGTACACGCCCTTCCTGGTGATCGCCGACGTCGATGAGGTGATACTCGATTCCGCAGGAGACACCGCGGACAGCGTGGCCACTGTCGCCCTCGAGTCCGTCGTGGACGAGACCTGGCTGATACTCGCCAACTCGCTGGACACGCTAGAGACCGGCTCCTATACCCTTACAACGGCGGATATCAGGGGCGCGGCGCCGGTCGCTGGGTTGATCTTCAAGAAGGTGCCCTTCGAAAGGCGAGCGAGCGGGCCGACTGAAGATAAAGCTGCGGCCGTTGTCTCGGGCAGATCGCTGGCTGAAAAGTTCTCACGGAGGAGCGGCGCGGTCGCGAAGGCGAAGAGGGAGGGGTCTTGATCGAGGACCGGGCGTCCCGCTCCACCTCGGGACGCCCGGAGACCACTGCAGGGACCGGTGCCGGCTAGCCGGAGATCACATAACCCACCAGCGAAGCTTCCGCGGCCCAGTCGAGGGTATAATTCATCAGCGTTGCATGGCGCAGCTGGTCCTCTTTGCCCTGACCGGTTCTCAGTTGCTCGTCAGCCAGTACCAGGTGCACGGCGCGGCGGAAAATTTGCCAGTGCAGAAGGAGTGAGCCGACCGACGCACCGGAATCCCGGTAGCGACGTCCGATCTTCTCCGCGAAGGCATAGCTGGGGACTTCGTCGCCGATACGTTTCCAGGTGGCGGCACCGAGCTGCGCCGACAGTGCCGCGATGTCTTCGTCGAGTAGCCCCTGCTCGAGGATTCGGTACGGAAGGTTCGCGGCGACGAGTTTATAGCGGTTCGCGATATCGTCGGCCCGGTGAATCAGCGCCTCGACTACCGAGATGGCCTCGCTCTGCCCCGGCGCCGGTCGCCTCCCTGTAGAGATCCTGAAATCAGGCACGGTCACTCCTCCCCCTCA
>JBDHAI010000174.1:0-13385 GCA_039588155.1 Gemmatimonadota bacterium
CCGGTAGGAACTGGAAGCATCCCTTCACCCGCTCGCCTTCTAGCTGATTGCGCTGTGCGGGTTGCGCCCATTCACTCACCAGCCAGTGCGAGCCGAATGGGCGCGAGAAGCTGGCCGCGAAGTAGATTCTCTGGTCCGGCGCCCAGCCTGTCGACATCCGGTGACCACTGATGGACGTCGGGCTTTCGATGGTAATCAGTGTGTTGGTGGGGCGGTCCCAGTTGAGCGTGTGCCCGAGATCGACGACGATGGAAGGCATCGTGCGGGGCGGCGACTGCGGATACGCGTAGCGGTGAACGCCGACCCGCTTCGTTGCCGTCAGTTCGGCGATAATGCCCGAGGTCAACAGCTCCACCGAGTAGTAACCGGGAGACGCTTGCTCTTGCTCGTGGGAAAAGCTGGAGCTGAGGTCACGCAACGGCGGCCTCGATGTGAAGGCCGGCATGAACAGGATGTCGTACATGTCGCCGATGCCGGTGCCGCTGAGGTGAGTGTGGCTGAAGCCGGCGATACGATCGCTCGACCAGTGGTATCCGGACGACCAATCCCAACCGTTCTCCCCATTGTCGGGGCTCAACTGGACCATCCCGAACGGCACCTGGGCACCGGGGAAGGTGTGTCCGTGCTGTCCGGTGCCGACGAAGGGATCGACATGGCGGGTCAGATCTTGGCCGGACGCCGCGCTCTGGTTCCGAGGTCCGCCGTCCAGCCGCTGCCAGGCCCCCGGTACGGCTGCGAGGCCCGCCAGGGCCGCCCCGCTCCGCTTCAGCATGTCGCGCCGAGAGATCATACGCGCTCCGTCGTCTCATGCTTCGAAGGATGTGTCGTCAGGTAACCTACCCGTCCACCCGTCCACCCGTCCACCCGCCCACCTGCCCACCCGTCCACCCCGGCGTCCTGGCGCCGGCAAGCGCTGAACTGTATTAAAGAGCCCCATGCAACTCATAGCCGCCGACTGGCTGGTCATCCTTTTCTACGGGTTCATCGCGTTAAGCGTCGGCCTCGTCTTCGCCCGGCGGGCGGGGCGGGGGATCGAGGAGTTCTTCCTTTCGGGTCGGAAGGCGCCGTGGTGGCTGCTCGGGACGTCGATGGTGGCGACCACCTTTTCCACCGACACGCCGAACCTGGTCACCGACATGGTTCGCACCAACGGGGTGAGCCAGAACTGGGCGTGGTGGGCGTTCCTGATCACCGGTATGTGCACGGTGTTCTTCTACGCGAAGCTCTGGCGCCGGTCCGGCGCGTTCACCGACATCGGTTTCTACGAGCTCCGCTACTCCGGCGGAATCGCGGCGTTCTTGCGCGGATTCCGCGCGCTTTACCTGGGCGTCTTCTTCAACGTGATGATCATGGCCAGCGTCACTTTGGCCGCCATCAAGATTGCCGGTGTGCTTCTCGGTATCGACAAGTACACCACGGTTCTGATCGCCGGAACGGTGACCGTGGCGTACTCGGCGACCTCCGGGCTCTGGGGTGTGGTCGTCACCGACCTGCTGCTCTTCGTCATCGCGATGGTCGGCTCGATTGCGGCGGCCTATTTCGCTCTTGCCCAGCCGGAAGTGGGCGGACTGGCCGGATTGATATCCAGTCCGGCGCTCGAAGGTAGGCTTTCCTTTTTGCCGGATTTCTCCGATTGGAGGACGGCGGCGATCGTGTTCATCATCCCGGTCGCCATTCAGTGGTGGAGCACGTGGTACCCGGGCGCTGAGCCTGGCGGCGGCGGCTACGTGGCGCAACGCATGCTGGCGGCCCGTAGCGAGAAGGAATCGATGAAGGCGACGCTCTGGTTCAATATCGCCCACTACGCGCTACGTCCTTGGCCGTGGATCGTTGTCGCCCTCGCCTCACTGATCGTCTACCCGAACCTCGAATCGATCACGGCGCGCTTCCCCGGGCTCGATCCGTCGATCGTGCGGCACGACCTGGCCTATCCGGCGATGCTGGTGTTTCTGCCGCACGGCTTGTTGGGCCTGGTGGTCGCCTCTCTGGCGGCGGCCTACATGTCGACGATCAGCACGCACCTCAACTGGGGTGCTTCGTACGTCGTCGACGACTTCTACAAGCGATTCATCGCACCGGACCGCTCGGGTCGCCACTACGTGGCGGTAGCGCGCCTATCGACGGTGTTGTTGATCTTCCTGGCCGGCATGGTATCGCTCTGGCTGGAGAACGCGCTGCAGGCTTTCCAGATATTGTTGCAGATCGGCGCAGGGACCGGACTCATCTTTCTACTTCGTTGGTATTGGTGGAGGATCAATGCCTGGAGCGAGCTATCGGCGATGATCGTCTCGTTCCTGGTCGCGTTGTATCTCGAGTTCGGGCACGAATCGCTCGGCTTCACCGCCCTGCATGCCTCGCTAAAGCTCGTGCTGGGCGTCGGCATCACCACGGTCGTCTGGCTGACGGTGACGATGCTGACGCCGCCCACGGACAGAGCCACCCTGCAAGCGTTCTACGATCGGATTCGGCCCTTCAACATCGGTTGGCGAGCCGCGGTGCGGACGGGTCCGGTGGAAGGCAGCCTAGCCGCCGCGATGCTCTCGTGGTTCTTCGGCTGCGTGGTCGTCTACTCGGCGTTGTTCGGGACCGGCTACTTCCTGTATGGGAATCCCATGCTGGGCTCACTTTGCCTGGTGTTCGTCGTCTTGGCGGCGATGGGGATTTTCAGGAACCTGCCGCGGGTCGGCTTCGAGTAGGAGGATGAGGCAGCGGGTCCGCCGCCGTTTGGGAACTGACCCAGATCCGGCTGGGTTCTCAGGGTTGACACGAGCCTCTCAAGACCGTAGTCCAATCGTCTCGCGCGAAACCCAACCCTCCAGGGCAGAGGCGGCCCGCCGTCTTACCGGGAGGCACTTGGGAACTGTATTCAGCCCCAACCGCTGAGGAGGTGCAGCATGGCCATCCGCTTAGGGGACGACGCCCCCAACTTCACCGCCCAGACCACCGAAGGCACCATCGACTTCTACAAGTGGAAAGGGGACAGCTGGGCTGTACTCTTCTCCCACCCCAAGGACTACACCCCGGTCTGCACCACGGAACTGGGTACCGTGGCCGGGCTCAAGTCGGAGTTCGAGAAGCGGAACACCAAGGTCATCGGCCTGAGCGTCGATCCTGTGGACAGCCACGCAGGCTGGGCGCAGGACATCGAGGACGTGACCGGCAACGCGCTGAATTTTCCGCTCATCGCCGATCACGACCGCCAGGTCTCCGATTTGTACGACATGATCCACCCGAACGCCGACGATACCATGACCGTACGTTCGGTGTTCATCGTGAGCCCGGACAACAAGGTGAAGCTCACGCTGACTTACCCGGCCAGCACCGGCCGTGACTTTGGCGAGTTGCTGCGCGTGATCGACTCGCTGCAGCTCACCCACAACTTCGCGGTCGCGACGCCTGCGAATTGGAGGGATGGCGAAGACGTCATTATCGGCACGGGCGTGACTGATGAGGAGGCCGAGAAGAGGTTTCCGGGCTTCGAGGCTGTAAAGCCGTATCTGCGGATAACGCAGCAGCCCCGCTAACTCTTGACTCCCACTCTGCAGGTTGCGGTTTCACAGCGGCCCCGCCGGGTCACCGGCGGGGCGTTGTGCACGCGGATAGCACGCGCCTCGATCCGGAACCGGAGGTCACGCTGATTCCCAATCCCTTCAAAGCCCCGGAGCTGTCCACACCGATGCGGGTGGCGATGGGCCGCATCGAGATCGTACCTGACGAGCGCTTTCACAATATCGTCGGCTCGCAACTCGTGACGTACCAGAGCCTCGAGGGCACAGGGATCGATCCCGAGGTACCGGTCGCGGTCGTATGCGGCCACGGCAACGATAGCAGGGTTCTGGCGCTTCACCTCGCTCGTTTGGGCTGCGTGGCCCGCTCTCTAAGCGGCGGTATGGCTGCCTGGCAGATGCTGACGCTGCCCCGGGAGATCGAGGCACCTCCGTGCCTCGATCGCTTGATCCAATTCGATCGTGTAGGCAAGGGCGCCCTGGGTTACTTGCTCGTCAGCGACGGCGAGGCGTTGATTGTCGATCCGCCTCGGGACTACAGCGCCTATGAACTGGCTGCCGAAGAAGTCGGTGCCAAGATCGTGGGCGTTGCCGACACGCATGTCCACGCCGATTACATCAGTGGCGCGTCGATGATCGCATTAGATTTCGGAGTACCTTACCACCTTCACCCGGCGGATTCGGTCTTTCCCTACGACGGAACGCCGGGTCGACTCCGCTTCGAGCCACTAGCGGACGGAGAAACGATCGAGTTCGGACGTGCAAATTTGCGAGCGATGCATACACCGGGTCACACGGAAGGGCACATCACTTTCCTCGTCGACGATGTCGCGCTTACCGGCGACTTCGTCTTCGTTGCCTCTATCGGCCGGCCCGATTTGGCCGGTAAAGTCAGCGAATGGGCACTCCAGCTTTGGGATAGTCTCACGGCTGCCAAGCGTGAATGGCCGGCAGACACGATGGTCTATCCCGCGCACTACGGCCTGGAGAGCGAGCGGCGCTCCGACCGCTCGATCGGCGGTAAGTTCGGGACTCTTCTGCAGGAGAACGAGGCACTCCGCTTCACGGACCGTGAGAGTTTCACGTCTTGGGTGGAAAGCAAGAGTGCGTCGTTCCCGGATTCGTATCGCATGATCAAGGCGGTCAACGTCGGCCTGCTGGAGGTAGGTGAACGTGAGGCCGAAGCGCTGGAGGTCGGGAAGAACGAGTGCGCCTTAGGCGGTCAGTGACGGCTCGTCTGCCGGGTCTTGACTCTTAGGTTCAGGCTTTTCGAGCGACCGCGATCATGCGGACGGCGTCGGGTCCGTACGGTTTCCCGGCCAGGTCTCCGTAGAGTTCGATGGTCGAGAAGCCGGCGGCTGCCAGCAGTTCCTTGATTTCGCGGCCCGAATAGATCCAGTGTCTGAGTCGGAACGACGTGATCTGCTCGCCCTTGATGAGCATCCACTCGTTCTCCATCTGACTCCAATCGTTGATCACCCCGCGGCGCTGCACAATGAGCCCCCCACCCGGCAGCTCCTGTGAGTAGGTCCCCTCGTAGATCTTGGCGATGATCTCCTTGCCATTCGTATCGAACACGAAGACGCCGCCGGGCTTGAGGCTCGCATAGATGTTCTTCAAGACGTGGAGGTTTTCCTCTTCGTCATCGAAATAACCGAATGACGTAAGCATACTGATGGCGAGCTCGAAGGCGTCGGAGCGCTCGAATTGCCGCATGTCTGTTTGGACGAACTCGATGTCCACGCCCTCCGTCGCGGCATAGGCCTTGGCCTTCTCCAGCAGGAACGGTGTGAGGTCGACCCCGGTGACGGCGAAGCCGCGCTTGACAAAGGGTACCGCGAAGCGGCCGGGGCCACAGCAGAGGTCGAGTAAGCTGCCCTGCTGGCACCCGCTCAACTCGATGATCTGATCGACCTGTTCGATGGCCGCTTCGAAGCTGCTCTCCGGGAACATGAAGGGATAAGTCTCGATCCAGAGGGCTTCGTCTGCATACCAGTCGCCGCTTGCACGATTCACGGTCTTACCTCGATCCGGTCTTGCGGGCAACAACGTCCCCGCGGCCATCAAACACCCGGAGCGCGCCGATCCGGTCTTCCGCGTCGAACTCGAAGCGGATACGGGCTTCCTCTGCGAACTCGAAATTGAAGGTGGCAAATTCCGTCTCCGACAGCGGCACGAACCTGTGGGCTGCCGGAAGAGCGGTGGACGGGATCGCATCCAGGTAGAACCCGGAGGCGGATCCCTCGGTTGATTGCCGGAAGGAGATGATCCTCTCGCCCTCCTCGAACCGGAGCAGGACGTAAGTATCGAGCGTCGGGCCGAAGTCGCTGAAGCCGAGGGCCGACCCCAGAACCTTCGAGCCCGTGAAAGGACCGAAACGATCGGTCCAGAACTGGAACGCGCCGGTCCAGAACTCGATTTCACCCTCGATATCGATCTCGCCGATGCGGATGAACTCCTTTTGGAACAGTGTGAAGTCCCCCGCGGCCATGCCCGCGACCACGGTCGACGTGACATCATCGATCCCCTCGAGTCGCGCGCGGGTTGCGGCGTCGAGCTGGGGAGACGGGACGAAGATCGCCGACACTTCAAGATCTCTCGCCGGGATCACGAGCTGGCCGTGTCGCACCGTAACCTCGAACTGCAAACCGGAAGGCAGCCTGTAGCCTCCCGCATAGCGTGCCAGCTGCGATTCGGAGAGTTCCAGGCGCGCTACCGGTAGGCGTTCTACGTCATCGGCGCGCCCGAAAAGCAAGCGAACGATCCGCCGCTCGATCTGCCGGTTCAGGCCCTCGTTGGTCGCGAAGATCAGCACGACGTCTTCGTTCACGTAGCGCCGGAAGTCGGCAAAGAAGAACCCGTTTCCACCGTCGTGCCAGACTAAGTTCGTGCCGCGGGAGGTGGACGTGATCGCCCAGCCGTATCCGTAGAATGAAGTGCGCTCTTCGTTCTCCGGCACGCGGGGCGTGAACATCTTCTCCCGCGATTCGCGAGAGAGTACGGTCACGCCGGCTAGCGCCAAGTGCCAACGGTAAAGATCGCCGACCGTGGACAGAAGTCCGCCGTTCCCGCGCAAGTTCCAGTAGGGGCCGTCCTCCGCCCAAGGCTTATCGAGAGGAGTACCCCAATCCTGATCTCGCAGGTAGCCATGGGCGAGCCGTTCCTCGGGCCAGTCGGGCAGGCGATAGCCGGTCTGGGTCATGCCGGCCGGCTCGAACATCGCATCCCGGAGGAAGGCTTCGTACGGCTGATCGGACACCTTCTCGACGATCGCCGCCAGCAGGCTGTATCCGGCGTTGGAGTACCGGTACTGCAACCCCGGGGCCCAGAGCAGTTCCGAGTGCAAGGCCAGCTGCACGAGCGAGTCTCTCGGCATGACCTCGTAGTCGTCGCCGAAGGCGTCCTTTAGGCCTGCGGAGTGTGTCAGGAGATGGTTGATCGTGATCCCTGCTTTGTCCGGTGGGACATCTGCGAAGTGGCGGGTGATGAGATCGGTAACTCGCAGCCGTCCCTGCTCCTCCAGCTTGAGGATGGCCGCGGCCGTGAACCCCTTGGTTATCGAGCCGATGTCAAAGACCGTCTCTCCCGTGATCGGGATGTCGCGCTCTCGGTTCGCGAGACCGTAACCTTTGTGGAGAGCAGTCTGGCCGTCCTTCGCTATCAGGACGGCGGCGGCGAAACCGAAGGCCGCCGCTCGTGTGAGGTACTCGTCGATCTGCGCACCGAGCTCGCCGTTGACGAGCCCAGTCGGCGGGCGGGCGACCTGGGCGGAGCCGGGGAGCGCGGTGGAGACGCCAAATGCCACCGCCGCAACGATGGCGACTCCCAGTTTAGACGAAGCACCGTGCATCGCTAGCTACGCATCTCCTCGACCGCCAGCTGCATGTACATGAATGCCGCGGCTTCGTCGCTCATGACGTCCGTCCCGAAGGCGTCGAGCCAGGCCGTGATCTGGCTTTGATGAGGTGCGAGCGCCTGAATGAGAGCCTGTCGGTCCGCCGGCGACGCTCGCTCGATGGACTCTGCCCGCTCCACGTCATCGCCAATTCCCCATTGCTCGGCGAGGGGAACCAAGTGTCTCAAATGCTCGGGGACTTTCTCCGGTTGCAGCTTGTGCGTGGAGGGTGGCTGCCCCGTACCGCGGGCTTCCTCGGCTTCCTTCCGAGCGCACCCCGCAACCAGAAACGTCAGCAGTAGAAGAAGCAACAACCGTGTCATGCGTTCACCTCTGCGGTTCGTCGAGCAAGATACGACCTCGAGGGACCTGGATACCAGCGGTAGTCGGAGGATAGAATAGCGAACGGGCCAGCCGAGGGGCTGGCCCGAACTGCGAGGTCGCCACCCAACCTGGGCGGCCAGCTCAGCTCGCTCAACTGAATCCGGAGGTTCCGCAGCCCCCCGACGATCGACCGGCGGTCTGCGATCCGGTCAGCACGTTGACGGAGCCGAACTTCCGGGCCGCGTTGTTGGAGGCGCACCTTGGGCAGTGGGGTGATAGGCCCTCCGAATACGCCGCCATTGACGCGCGGATGTCAAAGGGCTCGCCGCAATCCTGGCAGATGTAGTCGTAAGTGGGCACGTTCTCGAGTCCGCTGGGTTGAGAGTCGGCAATTAATATACGTATTGTAATATATGTATGTGCCGCCCGCTGTCCAGGGCCCTCGGAGCGGCCGGACCCCTGTAGAGCCTAGAGTGCCATGACCGTCGCGCCCCCGGACGGCTCGGCTACGAAGAGATGGTCGGCGAGGTCGCTCTCCAGCTCGCGTTTGTTGTAGAAACGGCCGGTCAGGGCTTTGAGTACGCGCGGGGTGCGGTGGTCGGGGCAAAGGGCGACCACACACCCGCCTAGCCCGGCCCCGGTGAGGCGGGCTCCGGCGGCGCCGGCGTGCTCGGCGATCTCGGCCAACTCGTCCAGTTCCTGAGTGCTGACCTCGAAGTCGTCGCCCAGGCTGCGGTGGGACTTGGACATCAACCGTCCGAAGCCTTTGAGGTCATAGGCTGTGAGCGCCTTCTCCACCTGCCTGACGCGGACCGCCTCGCTGACCACGTGACGGAAGCGACGCAGCAGCGTGTCGTCGAGAACGTCCTCAGCCCGTTTCAGGAGCGCGGCGGGACGGCTCGCCGCCAGAAGGTCGGGATAGGAAGTGATTCGGTCCTCCGCCCGGAATGCGCGGACCACTTTCGTCAGCGCATCGCGGCACTCTCGAGTCCGCGCGTTGTAGAGCTTTCGCACGGCGCCCGATTTTTCTGCGCGCACGAGGCTAGACGCGACGATGAGTTGCCACTCGGGTGGGATGAGGTGTGCCGTCATACGAAGAGGCTCGAAATCGATACGACTTGCGGAGTGTTTTCTCGCTGCCAGGCAGATGGCCTGGTCCATACCGCCACCCTGGGTACCGACATAGTGCTCGGCTTTGGCGAGTAGCTCGGCCAGCGCCAGCCGCTCGATCTCCACTTCGTTGGTGTGGAGTAAGGCGAGTGCGGCCGCCACGACGAGTGCGGAGGAGGAACTGAGCCCCGCCGCAGCTGGGACATTCGAGTGAACCACGGCGTCGAACCCATGCTCGATCTGAAATCGCCCTGCCAAGCCTTGAGCGGCGGCTTTGACGTAGTTGCCCCAGTCGCCGTCCTCATACGGCTCGATCTCACGCCTCAGCGTAAACTCGCGCGGACCGTAGCGGGAGTTTGTGCTGGCGATACGAACCGTGTCGTCGTCCCCATGCCGTAACGTTCTTCGAAGGCCTGTCGAAGAACCAGCACATGCGGATCCTTCTTGTGAGGCGTGGCTATCTCCCTTCTCGGTCCGTGTCTTTGAGACCCATAATCCGGCCGTCGAGATGCCAGGCCGTGTCAGCCGTCACGCCGAGGTGTGCCATGGCAGTCACGGCGACGTCGACCAGATTCGGCGCCGCGTTCGTTGAACGTCTCGAGGCCGACGGTCCGCTGGCGAGGTAGAAGACTGTCGTCTCTTCGGGTGACTTTCCGCCGTGCCCGCCTTCGTCTCTGTGCCCGTGGTCGGTGCAGACCAGGATCAGCCAGTCTTCTTTATCGAAGGTTGGCCGACTGCGCACCGCCCGCAAAAGTTCGCCGACCAGTGCATCGGCGAGCTGTATGGAGCCTGTGTATTCCGGCGACAGGCCGCCGAAGTCGTGCGCGGCCACATCCGGATAACCGAGGTAGACGAAGGCAGCGTCGGGGTCGTGGTCACTCAATCGCATGATGGCGGCGGCCACCGACAACGAATCGCCCATCCTGTAGCCCAGTCCTTCGCCGTCGACGTTGATCTTCATGTCGATGCCCTCCCCGACCAGGGGGCCGCCGGAGGCCGTGGTCCCGAGCGGCGGCCAATCGAGCACGGCAAACGTCGTGAGCTGCGGATTCACCCGCTCCAGCCGCGTGAGAAAATCGGGATACTCGGCGTAGTTGTTGCCGCTGAAATCGTTGTTGACCACGAGGTGTTTATCGGGCCAGACGCCGGTCAGCATGCTCGACCACGCCGGCCCGCTGATGGTCTGCGCCTTGGTCTGGATGGAGTCGACGAACAGGCCATCGTTGGCCAGCTCGTCGATATTCGGCGTGTGAACGTCCGCGAGTACGTCGGACCGAACGCCATCGATGCCGATGAACAACACTTTCGGCTCGCGCTCCGCGCAGCCGGTGGCGAGGAGCAGGACAGCCGTAACCGGGATCAGGCTGCTCGATCGCATCAGAACTCCTCGCTGAGGCCGAAGACTTTTCTGCGCGTCACCCACTTGCCCCGTGTAAAGTCAGGGAACCTCATAGGCTCGCTGCCCATGGCGATGGATTGCTCTGAGAGGGGGCTGATCACGCTCCAGGCCGCCGCGTCATAGACATCGATGGGCGGCTCGACTCCACGTTTGACACATTCGATGAACGCGTGGACGACGAAGAAGTCCATCCCGCCGTGTCCGGCACCCGCTGCACGGTTCTCGAACCGCCGCCAGAGGGGGTGGTCGAACTCATCTTGATACTTCTCGAAGGGTTCCCAGCGGTGGGCTTCCGGGCTGACGCCTTCGATATAAATCGAATCGCCGTCGACCATCCATAACCCCCTGGTGCCTTGGACTCTGAAGTTCAGTGAGTAAGGCCTGGGGAGATTCGTGTCGTGACTCACCAGTATCGTCTCACCGCCGGCGCAGTTGATCATGGTGGTCACTACGTCTCCGAGCGCGAAGTCGATCTTCGCGTTGGGATGGTTCGGCCCGCCCACGTCGACGATGTAGTTGTGAAGTCCACGCGACTTGGTCGCCATCGACGTTAAAGTCGCGAACCGATTACCAGAATTGATGTTCAGCATCTTGGCGATCGGGCCTACGCCGTGAGTCGGGTAGATGTCGCCGTTTCTGCGGATGGAATGCTCCGCGCGCCAGACCGACTCGTCCTGGCCCTTCGGCCCGAACTCGGCGCCTGGTTGGAACTTGATCGCGCGTAGATCGTGCTGGTAGCCGCAGCGGCAGTGAACTAGCTCGCCGAACATCTCCTGGCGAACCATGTTGAGAACCGCCATCACGTCGCGGCGGTAGCAGACGTTCTCGAGCAGCATGCAGGTCATCCCGGTCGCCTCGGAGGTTTCCACGAGGTCCCAGCATTCCTGCACGGTCACGGCGGCTGGAACCTCGACGCCCACCGCCATCCCGTTTCGCATCGCTGCTACGGCCATCGGCGTGTGCCAGAGCCACGGCGAGGCGATGATGACGGCGTCGAGGTCTTCGTTGTCGACCAATCTGAGGAAGTCTTCTTCGCCGTCTGTGTAGCCCTTGGGCTTCTTCCGCCCGGCTTCTTCCACCACTTGCCGGGCGCGCTCGACTTTCTCGGGTACGATGTCGCAGACCACTTTGACTTCGACATCATCCCTGTTCAGGCACAGCCCCAACAGCGAGGTGCCGCGCAAGCCGACTCCGAGGATGCCCAGGCGGACTCTCTTGTCGCTGGGGGTGTCATCGTGGGCGACGAGCCTTGTTGGCCAAATCGAAGCGGCGATCGTGGCGCCGGCACCGGTCTTGACGAAATCCCTCCTGTCGATAGGCATCCAAGGCTCCTCGGTTGTTGGCAGCTGCCCTGACCGGCCCGACCTCAGTCAATCAGGCGCAAGCCCGCGCGGATTGGCCTCCGTTCCTCGGTCGTGGCCCTCGGGCGCGGCAGACTTCGCTGGTGTGAACTGGAGTATTATAGCGACCCGGCGGCGGAGTGACACGCAATGGGTCGATCGAGGGAACCACTGTACGGCCGGACGGGGTGTCCGAACGTCCACATATGAGTACTATTTTCCAGGGTCTCGACTGCGGGCGTGCGGCCGCCAGTTCAGAGCTTCTGGAGCACGGCGCCTTCGGCTAGGCACGGCGGCTCGGGTGATCCACGCTGCCGTGATTGGCGGGGTTGCGCTCGCCTTAGCGGTATTCCTCTTCCTACAGACGCAGATTTCACTCGACCTTGGGGCGGATTCGGCCCGGACACTGAGACTGGTAGGCTACGTCCTGCTGGGTATCGGGGTCCTGGGCAGCGGCATGCTGCGTGCCCGGGTCAGCCCGCGGCCGCGCGGGAAGGACCTAGGGGAATGGTGGGTGGCCAACTTGCCGAAGGCCGTGCCGGTTTGGGCGATTGCCGAGGGAGGCGGCCTGGGGGCCATGGTTGTGGGCTGGCTAATTGGCGATCAGACCCTGTTGGCCCTGGGGGCGGCCGGGTCGCTGGCCATGTTGTTCGTGAGCCGTCCAAGTCGGCTTCAGAGCGAGACTTAGAGGGCTACAACCTTCCTGTTACCCGGGTTATCCAATCAGGTGGCAGGAGGACGGGCCCTGGAGAGTGGCGAAACTGACCCAAGATCGGCGCACCAAGCCGGCGGATACGGACGACGCGGTGCTCGCCGCTGCCGGGGATGGCCAGGCGTTCGAGCGCCTCTATCGAGGGCACGTCGCGCGGATCCACAGCCTGGCCCGCCGGATGATGGGAGCGGAGTTGGCCGATGAAATCACGCAGGACGTCTTCGTCAGGGCCTGGGAGAAGCTGGGGAGCTTTCGTGGCGAGGCGGCGTTCGGGACTTGGCTGCACAGGGTGGCGATCAACGTCATTCTGGGGCGCCGCAAGCAGCTGGGAATCCGCAGGGAGCGATTCGTGGACGGTGAGAAGGTGATGGACCAGTTGCATTCGAATCCGAGAAGCACGGAGACGGCGGTCGACTTCGAGGCTGCGATGGAGCAGCTTCCGAATGGCGCGGAGCAGGTGTTTGTGCTGCACGATGTGGAAGGTTACAAACACGCGGAGATCGCGGATATGCTGGGGATTTCCAGCGGAACTTCGAAGTCCCAGCTCCATAGGGCGAGGATGATTCTCCGCGATTACTTGGACCGATGAAATCCGTAGTCACCGATCACTGATCGCTGATTACTTGTGGGATTACTGGGATAGCTGAAATGAAAGACCTGTGGACTGACAAGCTGAGCGACTACCTGGACGGTGAGCTGAGCGTCGACGAGCGGGCGCAGCTAGAGGAGCATCTCGCCAGCTGCGCGGCATGCTCGGCGACGCTGACGCAGCTGCGTCGGGTGGTGGAGCGGGCGCAAGGTCTCGCGGATCGGCCGCCGGTCGCTGACCTCTGGTCGGGCATCGCCGAGCGAATCGGCGTCGCTTCTGCGGATGTGGCCGTCTCCAACCTGGAGGAGCGTCGCAGGGCGCGAGCCTTCAGGCAGAAGCGGTTCTCGTTCTCGCTGCCGCAGCTCGCCGCGGCGAGCATAGTGCTGATGGTCCTGTCAGGTGGCACCGCCTGGTTGACGACGCGGTCGGCTGGCCCAGGAGACGAATCCGTGCAGGTGACTTCGAGGGGAGGCGCGGCGTTTGTGTCGACAACTCCGGCATCGGCGACGA
>JBDHAI010000175.1:0-5649 GCA_039588155.1 Gemmatimonadota bacterium
GACGGCGGTGCCGGATGGGATTTCCGGGACCCGATCAAGTACGGCTACTTCGGCGCGGCTCCGTATGACGTGGCGATCTTCGATCCCGATCTCACGCACATCGCGATCTGGTTCGATATGGCGCCGCCGCCGGCGGGGTTCACTGGTCCGAACGACCCGAGGGCGGAGGTGCAGCTGCACATGCGGTCGAAGCCGGATTTCGGGACCGGCAGCGACAACTTCATCGTAAGGCACAACTTCGAGCCTTGTCTCAGCGGCTTCGACCCGATCGAGATCAACGGGGAGCCGACGCTTCAGAGCGTCGACTGTCGTCAGGTGACGCGTACCGATGAGTTCAACAACACCTTCGACTATATCGAAGTCACCTACGTGATCAACTCAGATCCCGGCCGCACGTATGAATTTCGCCTGGAGGCGTATGAGGACTTCACCTTCGAAACCTCGCGGGACGACCCCGACAACCCGCGAGCGATGACAGTTGTCAACAAAGATGCCTACTGCCCACTGCCCAACGGCACGACGGGTGCGAGCACTGACCCGAAGTGGATCATTCCCTCCGGGTGAGTCATTGAGTGGGGTGTCCCGAGCTGTACGGGGCACCCCAACTCCGCGTAGCGGCTCTCCCTAAACGCTTCCCGATCCGGTGAAACCAGCCCTATCGCCAGGCTCGGGCAGCCGTGCGTTTGCGGTGCGGTTCGCGATCGGGACCGATCTGCGCATTGTGGCCCGGCTCTGGCGGTCCCTCGGCGCCCGTGGCAGTTTCCTCTATCTCGCCAGGAGGCCCCAAGGGTGACCGCATTCGTAGGGCGCACACAGGAGCTTCAGCGGCTAGCCGGGCGGCTCGACCGAGCACTAGGCGGTGAGGGCGGAGTCGTCTTCATCACCGGTGAGGCGGGGGCCGGCAAGAGCACGCTGACGGAGCGGTTCCTGATCGAAGCGGCGCTGAAAGCTCCGCAGGCACGCGTCATCTCATCGGGGTGCTCGGAGCAGTACGGCGCGGGCGAGCCGTACCAGCCATTCGTGGATGCCTTCCGAGATCTGATGGTCGGCGGCGAGGAGGCGGGAGGGAAGAGAAGCTTCCGGGAGCTGGCGAAGAAGCTCGCGCCGTATTGGGTGGCCGCGATACCGGTGGCCGGTGAGATGATTGCGGCCACCATGGTCACGGCAACCGAGTTAAAGCAGTCTATGGGCGGTGGCGTCGCCACCGCCGCCGCTCCCAGTGAAGAGGCGCTGTTCTTTCAGTTTACCGAACTCTTCCTCGCCGCGGCCGCCGAGCACCCCATCGTCTTCTTCATCGATGACCTGCACTGGGCCGACAAGGCGTCGGTGACGCTGCTCGGCCACCTGGGGCGGCAGATCGCCGACAAGCCGGCGTTGATCGTCGGCACCTATCGTCCCGCCGATATCGAGGTCGCAAAGCACCCGATCAAGCAGGCCCGGCTCGAGCTTCAGCGCTACGGTGTAGCGGAGGAGATGGCGCTGAGCGCTCTCGATTCCGCCGCGCTCGTCGCTTTCGCAGAGGAAGAGTTGGGTGCACCGGCGTCGCCCGATCTGGTGCACTTCCTCGAGCGACGTGCGGGGGCCAACCCGCTCTTCTTCGGGGAACTGCTCAAGTGGTGTGTCGAGCAAGGCGTGGCCCACACGGTGGACGGCGAGTGGGATCTCCACAGCTCGCACGAGCAGGTTGAAATCCCGCGCACGGCTGAGGCCGTGATCGAGAAGCGGCTCAACCGCCTGGACGAGGAGTCGTATCGCGTCCTCGAGTATGCCAGCGTCGAGGGCGACGAATTCGATTCCACGGTGCTGGCTCTGCTGCTCGATATGGATGAGCTGGTGCTCGAGGAACGACTCGACCCGCTGGCCCGAACACACAAACTCGTGCGTTTGGCCGAGACTCGCGACTTGCCGAACGGCGAACCGACCAGCGTCTACGAGTTCAGCCATGCCCTAGTACAAGACGTCTTGCACAAGAATCTGCAAGGTAAGCGTCGCATCCTTCTCCATCGGAAGATCGCCGGCATTCTGGAGGAAATCTACCAGGCGGACCGTGAGAGCATATCTCACAAGCTAGCGATTCACTTCGACGAAGGCAGGGTCGCAGATCGCGCGCTCGAGTTCGCCATGGTGGCAGCTGCGCGAGCCAGTCGGGTCTACGCACACTGGAATGCCATCGAGTTACTCCACCTCGCCCTCAAGAATGCGGAGACGGATGCCGACAAGGTCGAGGTTCTGGATCGGCTGGGCGAGGCAAATCGATTCGCCGGCCATTTCGATGAAGCTCTCGATTATTTCAACTCGGCACTTTCAGCCCTGTCCTCCCAGGCTGACGGTCTACGTGAGCTGCAACTGAAAGGAAAGACGGTTCTCGTAGAGCGGGACCGCGGGGTGCGACCGCCTGACGAGCTGCAGGCGGAGCTCGAGACTTTGGTGAGCATGGCCCGCGAGCGTGAGGCGAAGACCGAGCTCTGCGAGATCCTCTGGAACATCAGCAGGCTGCCGGGCGCAGGAGCCGAAGAGGCACGTGAGGCGCTGGGAATAGCACAAGGCCTCGAGGAGAGCGCGCTGACCGCGCGGGCGCACTACCATCTCGCCGACAGGCTGATGTTTGGGGAGAGACCGGAAGACGCCATCTCGCACGTCGATGAAGCTCTGAGTTTTTATCAGGAGCTCGAGGACAAGTTCTGGATGGGCAGATGCTGTAATGCGATGGCGATCATCCATGTTCTTCTGGGCGACAACCACAGAGCTGTGGAGGCTTTCAGCGCCGCCGCTGCCCTCTTCGACGAACTCGGTGAGCCGAGTTACGAATTGGCCGTTCGAAACAACCTTGGCCAGCTACTCGTCCGCATGGGTCAGTGGGATGACGCGGAAAGCAATCTGAAAGAGTCGATTCGAATTGCGCGCCGGATGCATGCGACCGCCCGTCTGCTCCATCCGCTGGAAAATATGGGCCGCTTGTTCTGTACTAAGGGTGAGGACGATCGCGCCGGTGATTATTGGCGGCAGTTGTTGGACATCTCCAAAGAGACGGGTTACTGGGACAGTGAAATCGTCGCCCGCTGTGGCTTGGGCACGTGTTTACTGAAACAAGGTAAACTCGCGGAGGCGCGAGCCGAACTGGCACGGGCACGGGAATTCTTGAGTAGTGAAGAATGGACGGAGAGCCACGAGGACGCCGAGATGTTGGCGGCTCAGATCGCAGACGCCGAGGGCGATCTGGGGCAGGCGGTCGAGATTCTCGAGGCCGCTGAGCGTGAGCTCGCTGCCCGTGATCGTTATATCTGGGCGGTCTACAGGATGTATCACGGCGAGCTGCTGAGTCGGACTCAAGCCGGTGCGGCAGCCGAGCTGGTGCGCGAGGCACGGCAAGAGTTTCAGCAGCTTGGAGCGCGGCCGATGCTGGAGCGGGCTGAAGCTCTTCTAACGCAGATTGGGAATTGAGTTCATGAGACTGTTGCGAGTTGGCTGGCTTCATCGTGCATTGCATGTGGGCATGGGCGGGTTGCTGCTGGGATGCGGCAGCGAAACCGTGCAGCGACTTCCTGAAGAGTATAGTGACGCCGAGAAGAGGGGCGGCGTAGCGGTCGTCTGCTACATGAGCGATTTCGAGAGCTTGAATCCGTTGGTCTCACCTGACCAGGGCTCCGCCGATCTGCGACTCCTTCTGTTTACGCCTCTGGTGCTGTACGGAGAGGCGGGAGAGTATCAGCCTCTTCTAGCGACGGACTGGAGTTGGGACAACGATCAGCGCCTACTGGTCCTGCACCTTCGCTCGGACTTGACGTGGCACGACGGCAAGCCGGTCACGGCCGAAGACGTTGCCTGGACGCTTCGCATCGCTGCCGATCCGGAGTACACGTATCTCAGCGACGATTTTGCCGATCTTCAGGAAGTGGCGGTTGTCGATTCAACCAGGATTGAGGTTCGTTTTGCCAAGCCTTTCATCGCGGGGCTGGAAGCGTTTGTGGGCCTGCCGATCTTGCCGAGCCATCTTCTTGCGGATGTGCCGTCGGCCGAGTTCGCGAGCTCGGAGTATCACCGCACCCCAATAGGGAGCGGGCCATTCCGAGTCACAGATCGAGCGGCCGACGGGTCGATCATCCTGGAGCGCTCGGCCGGTTATCCCGCTGACCTTGGCCCACCGTTCTTGGACAGGCTCGTGCTGCGTACGATTCCGGAAATGGCTTCCCTGGTGGTGGAGCTGGAGACGGGCGGCGTCGACCTGTGCGTCACGACATCTTCGGTCGCCGATCGGGTGAAGGAGGACCGCTTAGCGGTCATGCCCATCGAACCGGCGGCGACGCAGGTCGTCCCGCTGAATACGCGCGTGGCACCCCTCGATGATCCACAGGTGCGCCGCGCTCTCTCTGCGGCGTTGCGTCGCTCGGACATCGCGGCCGCGGTTTCGACCGTTGCCCGACCGGCGCAGAATCCGTTGCCGGAGAGTAGTCCCTGGTTTAGCCCAGAGCTCGTGCAAGCCGATGACGACTCCGCTTTGGCGGCGTCATTGCTGGAGGGTGCGGGTTGGACGTTGGCGGGTGATGTTCGGAGGGATGCGCAGGGTGAGGAACTCCGCTTTGTGCTCGTTGCGCCGCAGCCGGCGGAGGTTCCCATGGTGATACTGCAATCCCAGTTACGCCGCGTGGGGGTTCAGGTCGATCTCAGCTTCATGGAGTGGGCGTCCTATGTTGGTCTGCTGCAAAGGCCGGACGATCGTCCCGCCGCGATGGCGCTCGGATTTGTCCCAAGTAGGGTATTCAATTCCGAGTCTGATCTCTACTATACGTTTCACACGGGCGAGTTCAGCAATCTCGGATTTTACTCCGTGCCTGAGGTAGATTCTCTGCTTGAACGACTCATGACGCCGTTGCCGCTTGAAGAGCGCGCGGCGATCTACGAAGAGGTACAGCGCCGAGTTGTAGAGGACGTTCCGATCCTCTACACGATCCATGAGCCGCGATTGTTAGTCCGCGGCTCGAGACTTCACGGCGTCGCCGTTGACCTCAACGGGCCGTTCGCTTCCGTGGGCAATTGGTGGATAGAGCCTGAGCGACGTCGCTAGTCGTACGCAGGGAGCACTCGGATCCGGGTGGACATCTCGACCCGTGGGCCTCCCCCGGGGCCAAAAAGAAGCGCCGCCAGTGTGGG
The DNA here is from genome assembly GCA_039588155.1 of Gemmatimonadota bacterium. GTDB lineage: Bacteria > Gemmatimonadota > Gemmatimonadetes > Palauibacterales > KS3-K002 > JBDHGH01. The sequence goes on from JBDHAI010000175.1 coordinate 5,149, forward strand.
CCTTCGCGGCTCCGCACTGGCGGCTTCAAGAGGATCGGAGGCTCGATCTACCGAGCTACCACCGCTTCCACAGCGGGCAGGTGGGACAGCTGAGGTAGTCTTCTTGAGACTAAGACTATGAATGGAAGCGTCAGCTCTCCGAACGAGCCCCCGGAAGAAGAATCCAGGGTCGTCGTCTAACTTAGACAGCAGCGATCAGGCAGCGATCAGGTAGCTATCACGTAATGGCAGGACCTAACATGCAGGAGTCAGGTAGCGATCATGCTCGTTTATTATGTCGTTTGCCTTACGGTTGAGTCCTTGTCGCACGCGCGGGCAGCGACCGTAGGTATTTGGGACTAGAGCACCAATGCAGCGATGCCCACCAGAACAAACGCGTGGGCTAGTTGGTCGAGGCCGAGGAGGTGCCAGAAACGATTGCGTCCGGGATCGTTGAGGATCGGATCGATCTGGCCGAGCTTGGCGCGGCCGGCGTCGAGGAGGAAGTGTGTAGCGAATTGG
>JBDHAI010000176.1:0-5642 GCA_039588155.1 Gemmatimonadota bacterium
TGACGGAAGGCGGCCTGAGCGCGGAGCAGCGGGTGATCACCTGGCAGATCCTGGCCGCCGCCTACTACGCGTTCGGCCGGCGGTCACAGGCCGAGGATACCTACAAGCAGATCTACGGTGTGCGCTCCAATTTCAACCTAAACCGGGAGATCCCGAGGTTGCAGAAGCTCTACAATCTGACGATCTACAACCCGGAGACCCGGCAGTACTTCAGCAACATCGGGCCGCGGTGAGCGAGCGGGCCGTGAACGCAAGATCGTGGAGGGCGGGATTCTGAGGAAGGACATCTTTCTCGGCCGTCGAGTGGCGGTCTACCGGATCGACAAGTTCCTCGGTGAGGGCGGCTTCGCGTACGTCTACAAGGCGCGTGACACCAACCTCGAGATCGATGTGGCGCTGAAGGTCCTCAAACCGGCGTTCGCCTACGATGAGGTCTTCGAGGCGAACTTCCGGCGCGAGGCGCACCGGGCCGCCAAGTTCCGGCACCCCAACGTCATCGCCATCCACTACGCCGGGAAAGACGACGACATCGTCTTCTTCTCCATGGACCTGCTGGAAGCCGGCCTCAAAGACCTGATGCGAGGCAACCAGGCGTTGGAGGAAGATGTCATCATCAAGGTCGCCCTCGACGTCGCCTCCGCCCTGCAGTTCGCCCACACCCACGAGGGCGGTATCGTCCATCGCGACCTGAAGCCCGACAACATTCTGTTCGATCGGCATGGCAACGCCGTCGTGACCGACTTCGGCATCGCCGAGGCCGCCACCAATTACACGGCGGCGACGGGTACGACGGTCTACGTCGGCACGCCCAAGTACATGTCTCCGGAGCAAGCCCGCGGTCAGCGCGTCGACCACCGTTCCGACATCTATTCGCTCGGCGTGACGCTCTACGAGATGGCGACCGGCGAAGCGCCGTTCACTGGCCGCGACTGGTTCGAGCTGGGCCGCAAGCACATCGAGGAACTCCCGGTGCTACCGCGGGAGCGCAACGGGGAGCTCACCGCCGAAATCGAGCGCATCGTTCTCAAGTGCCTGCAGAAGGACCCTTCGGACCGCTACCAGAGCGCGGAGCACCTGCGCCACGATCTGGGCACGTTGATCGGACGGGCGCCGCCGGCCGTCGTGGTAAAGGTGGCAGCGCCGGAACCGGAAAAGGTGGTACGCGAGCCGGTCGCGATGCCGCCCGTCGCCGCGGCGCCGGAGCGAGCCGCCGAGCCGGCGCGGAGCGTGCACGACGTCACAACCCTTCCGCCCCGGAAGCGGCGGAGCTTGTGGCCCTGGCTGACCGCTGCGGCGGTGCTGGCCGGCGCCGCGGCGGCGTACACGTACGACTTCGAGGATATCCGGACGATGGCCGAGGAGAAATTCCCCGTGCTCGCCCGGATACCCTACATCGGGACCGGCAGCACATACGCGACAGGCTTTACGTATGCGGCCGTGGAGGGCGGCGCCGCCGTCGAGTCGCCGGAGTTCGAGATCACGTTCAGCGGTCCCATCGATCCGGCCACGGCGAGTCGTGCGAACGTGAGGTTGATCGGCCCCAGCGACCGGCCGATCCCCGCCGAGATCGCGGTCAGGGAAGAGGGCCGCCGTATCGTCCTCACCGCGGCCGAGCGGCTCGATTACGAAACCGAGTACACCATCGCCATCAGCGCCGGCCTGCTGAGCGCATCCGGCACGCCGGTCTTCCAGAACTCACGCGACAGCGAGCCGGGCGCCGAGTTCAGTTTCCCGACGCGCCTGGCGCCGCCGGACACCGATCCGCCTACTCTCGCCGTCAGCACGCCGGCGGACGGCGCTCAGGGTGTCGCCATCGATCAGCCCCTGACCTTGACGTTCGACGAGCCGATGGATTCGGCGACGCTGAATTCCGAGAGCGTCGTTCTTCAGGACGCCGACGGCAATCGCCTGGAGATTCAGGTGTTCATGGAGGATGCCCGTTCCTATACGGTCGAGCCCAACCCGGCGCTCAGTCACAGTGCCCAGTACGCCATGATCGTCACCCCTGGCGTGACCGATCGCTCGGGGAACGCGATCGTGGCCGACAGCATCAGCTTCTCGACAGCCGCCGCTCCCAAGCCGGTTCCGGTGCGGCCTGCCCGGCTCACGGTGAACGTCGTGCCTCCGCAGGCCACGCAGCGGACCAAGTTGCTCATCGACGGTCGAGAGATCGGCTATCTGCCGATTTACAACATGCAGGTTCAACCGAACCGACGTCACCTCGTGCAGCTGGTCGGTACGGACATGAACTCTTCCTACACGGTCGAACTGCATTCGCGGCAGATCTTGCTCGAGCCGGGTCAGCAGTTCGGGATCACGCAGGAGATTAGAGCCTTCGGTTCCGTTACCGTCGCATCGGAACCTTATGCCGACGTCTTCATCGACGGCGACAAAGTGGGCTCGACCCCGCTCGCCGGCTATGTGCTCTTCGCTGGCAGCCACACCCTAGAGCTTCATCCTACATTCGAAAACGAGCGCAATTTCCAGATACTCCGACGCGAGTTCCAGGTCCCGCCCTTCCAAGAGATCAGCCTGGGCAACCTCAAGCTTCCGCCCAAGTAGGCGCGTAGAGGACCGCATGAATCTCGAGCTCGTCGTCCGTCAAGGTGAGCTACCCGGTCACATCTTCAGGTTGCGACAGGGCGAGCAGAAAACGCTCGGCCGCGCACCCGAGTGCGACATCTACATGCCCGACCAGGGTGTCTCTCGAAGCCACTGCACCATAGAAAACCTCGGCCAGAAGCTGGAGATCGTCGACTTGGATTCGGCGAACGGCAGCTGCATCAATGGGAAGATCGTCAAGAAAGGCACGCTGCGGCCCGGTGACCAGCTGACCGTGGGTCCCGCCGTTCTCGAGTGTCGTATCTCGGCCGTCGCCCCTCACGCCTCTCCTTCTCACGAGCCCGCCCTCGCCTACCGCGAAGAGGACGGCATGACGATCGTGCGGAAGGTCGTGGATACGCAGTTCCCCGGCGTGGATGTCGTGGCCGCGGCCCAGCCCGGTGAGTTGAAGAACCTCATGCAGGCGCAGCGAAACCTTGCCGCGGCCTATCAGATCTCGAAGGTGCTGTCCACGGCTCAGGACATCGACGGGCTATTCGAGGAAGTGATCGACTCCGTGTTCGCCGCGGTCAACGCGGACCGGGCGGCCCTGATTCTGAGGGACGGGGGCAATGACAACGATCTCAAGGTCGTCTCGGCGCGCGCTCGCTCGCACCGGCACGCGCACGAAGAGATAACGGTGAGCCGCACGGTCGTGCGGGACGTGCTGGAGCACGGCGTCTCTTCGCTGAGTCGCGATGCGGCGGCGGACGAACGCTACCGGGAAGGCGACAGCATCATCTCGCAGAAGATCCGTTCAGTGCTCTGCGCCCCCGTCTCCACCGATGACAGCGTGCTCGGGGTGCTCTACGCGGACAGCCGCAGCATGACGGGCGCTTTCTCGGAGAGCGACCTGGAGCTGCTGGCCCTGATCGGCAACCAGGCGGGCGTGGCCATCCACCGCGCCCAGCTGATCGCTCAAATCGAGCGCTTCTTCTTCGAGACGATCCGAGCCATCGTAGCCACGATCGACGCAAAGGACGGTTATACGCACCGCCATTCGGAGCGTGTGGCGGCCTTCGCGGAACGTATGGCCCACGAGCTGGGTGTCAGCGATGACGGGATCGAAGCGGCCAAGCTCTCGGCCCTGCTGCACGACGTCGGCAAGATCGGGGTGCCGGAGTCCATCCTCAACAAGCCTGGCCGCCTGACGGTGGCCGAGTTCGACGAGATGAAGAAGCACCCCGTCCACGGATTCAAGATCCTCACGCACATCAAGATCCCACGCTTCCAGGCCATCTTGCCCGGGGTCCGCAATCATCACGAACGCTGGGACGGCAGCGGCTACCCGGACGGACTGGTGGGCGCCAACATCCCGTTCCTGGGACGCTTGCTGGCCGTCGCCGACGTGCTCGACGCCCTGAACTCGAAACGCTCGTACCGCGAGGGGCTGGGATTCGACAAGACGGTCGATTACATCAAGAGCAGCGCCGGCAGTCACTTCGACCCGGAGATCGCGGCCGCGGCCGTCAAGCTGCACGCACGTGGCGAGCTGGAGGTGCCGGCGGATTGGATCGAGCCCGGTTCTGACGCTGACCCGCTCGAGACCTTGGAAGGTTAGTCCTTCCGTCGCAGCCAACCCAAGAACGGCAGATGACGGGCGAGGTTCCTCGCCCGTTCTTTTGGGCTTTGATCCGGGTGTGGCGGGATCGCCAGCGCGAGGACGAGCAGCGTCAGCCCGATCAAGAACAGCCAGGGGCGGCCGAGCGGGCGGGCCGCCAGCGCGACCGGCGCACCGATGAAGATCAGCAAGAGCTTGAGCTGCAGGTTGCTCACGGCGCCACCTTATTTGCTACGCTTCTCCACGAAGCGGCGCACACCTTCCCGATAGTCCTCGGTCATTCGCGCCAGCACGTTGGTGTCAGCGCCGGCACGGATCGCCGCCTCGAACGAGTGTCGTTCCGTCTGATACAACAAGCGCTTCGACAGGGCGACGGCGCTGGAGCTACGCTGGGCCAGGTCTTCCACGTACTCACACGCACGCTGCTCGAACTCCTGCGCCGGGAACACATGTTGAACGAGGCCGTAGCGCTCCGCGGTTCGCGCATCGATGATACGCCCCGTCGCCACCAGGTCGAAGGCGCGCTTCTCGCCCACCGCACGACGCAGCATGGCGATGACCATTGCGGGCACGAAGCCGATCTTCACCTCCGGATAGCCGAAGCTCGCGTCCTCCGACGCCAGGATGAGGTCGCAGGCCGAGGCGAGGCCGCAGCCGCCGGCGATCGCATGCCCGTGCACGGCGGCCACGATGGGGGTCTCGATCCTGCGGAAGATCAGGAACAGGTCGCCCAGGGCGTCGGCGTCCGCCAGCTGCTCCTCGATTCCGGCGTCCATCATGTCCGAGAGCGCCTTCAGGTCGGCGCCGGCGCAGAAGTCGCTCCCTTCGCCGCGCAACAGTATGGCGCCGACGCGGTCGTCGGCGTCCGCCCAAGCCACAGCGTCGGCGAGCTCGTCGACGAGCAGAGGGCTCAAGGCGTTTCGCTGATCCGGCCGGTTCAAGCTGAGGGTGGCGACTCCGCTGGAGCCGTCCACCTGCACGTTGATCGACTCGTAGCCTTCATCCGAGTGCATACGTCGCTCTCCGGTTCTGCAAACGGTTCAAACGTCGGGCGCCTTCAACCTACGCGCGCTAGGCGCGGCTGGCTACCTGAACCCTCTCGTTCTTGCACACCGCCCGGCGGACTGTAGCTTAGCCAGTACAGCCCCATCCTTCGAGCATACAACACCGCCATACGGCGACCGAGGTCGCTCATGGAGAAGCCACGGGTCTGCATCCGCAGACCCCGCCCCGCTGCTTGTCGGACTCTGCTCAGCTTTGTTCTCATCACCTTCACGCTGGCGTGTGGTCGCGGCAGCGATGAGACGATCGATACGAGCTGGATCGACTACCCCGTCGCTGAGCGCGGCGATGAGCTGGACGAGTACCACGGTGTGGAGGTCGCCGATCCCTACCGCTGGCTGGAGGACGAGAGGACCGACGCGTCCCAGGCCTGGATCGCCCGGCAGGACGACATCACCGAGCGCTTCTTCGCGCTGCT
>JBDHAI010000177.1:0-8708 GCA_039588155.1 Gemmatimonadota bacterium
TGGGCAGGCGCGGTGCGTGGAAGGTCACCTTGGGTATGGAGATCTCCGGAATCGAAACGCTGGGAACCGTCACCTCAGGAGCCTCGGGTCGAGACAGCGACGCGATCTTCGCACCCGCGCTGCCCGCCAGACTCACCGTCATGTCGACCACAACCGGCCCCATCAGCAACAATACTGCGGCTAGCGCGATCGAGGCCGGTACGAAGCGATGGCGCTGCAGCCCCCTAAACGCGAGCCTTGCGGAGGCGCCACCAAAACGAAGTACGCGCCGGCCGCTGAATTCGGCCGCGGCCAAGATACGTCGTGAGATCAACCTCAGGACGATGACTGTGCGTCTCAGACCCCGCGCCGCCGCAGACGTTACACGCCAGAGTCCGCTCGACACGCGACGCAGGTCTGTGAAGACGTCGAGCCCGGTCTGTCCGACCCCGCGCCCGACTTCCTCGACCCCGCGGCCCACGTCGGTGGCGCTGCGCCGGACCCCAGTCCCGAGACCGCGTCCGACCGCACTGGCCCCAGTCGCTACGCCACGTCCCGTTCGGCCGACACCGCGTCCGACCGTACTGGCGCCAGTCGCTACGCCACGTCCCGTCTTGCTGACGCCGCGGCCGACGTTGCTGACGCCGCGTCCAACCGCCCGCCTACCGCGCCCGAGACCGTCGACTCCGCTTTCGACACTGCGGCCCAGCCCGCGACGCAGCGAGCCCGCGCCGCGCCGCACTTCACCGGCGCCACGTCGGCCGAAGTGGAACAGAGCGACGGTCAGAGCGACGGTCGTCTCCCACAGGTTGCGGGCGGCCCAAAGGCAGCCGGCGGCGATGGTCGCCAGCGTGAGCAGGACGAGCCCGCCAAGCTGGCGGAGTACCGCAACGTAGTACTCCACGGCTCGCGGCGTCGTCACCCGAGCCCAGGCCGTCTTCGCCATGTAGACAATCACAGAATCGGTGAAGAGTTTGTTCTGCGACTTGTGACGCACCCGGTACACTTGCCGCGGCGTCGACTTCGACTCGCTTTCGTCGTGCCATAGGCTTTCGGCATAGCTCACAATCACTTACGCGAATCGAGCCGGCCCCGAGAGGCCACTTTTTTCACTGTGGGAGACCTTTATGCAGAGCCCGGTAGGCGCGGCGCCCTGAGCAGAGAATCAAGGAATCACGGCCTCCAGGCCGGGCGGGCCCCGCAGGCTGGAGTCCAATGGCCCACCCGGCTGCCGCGACTAGAGGTTGTACTTGAAGCCGAGCATCAACCAATACAGCGGCCAGTTCTGTGCCATTTTCCAGGTCGAGAGCCAGCAACGATTTAGGGGCGACAGCCGCTGTCGGTGGGTACGCGCTGCAACGGTCTAGGAGTATTGCTTATTCGGGATGGGACGAATCAGTCTCGCAGTGCGGCAGCAGCCTCACGTACGAAATCCGTGTTCGATTCCGTTCGCTTCATGATCGCGAGCAGTTCATTCATCGAGTCGACCGGCGAGGCCTGAGCGAGTCGGTGTCGAATGGCGCGCGAAACGGCCAACGTCTCGGGATCCAGCAGTAACTCCTCGCGCCGCGTGGAGCTGGCGTTGAGATCGAAGGCCGGAAAGATTCGCCGGTCGGCGAGCTCTCGACTCAAGACCAGTTCGCTGTTGCCGGTGCCCTTGAACTCCTCGAAGATCACGTCGTCCATGCGCGAGCCGGTGTCGATGAGAGCCGTGGCGATGATGGTCAGCGAGCCGCTTCCCTTGGCGGGATCGACCTTACGTGCGCTTCCCAGGAAACGCTTGGGCTTGTCCATCGTCGATGCGTCGAGGCCACCCGAAAGAGTCCGCCCGGTCCCGCGCTCCACATTATTGTAGGCCCGTGCGAGCCGGGTAATGGAGTCGAGGATGATGACGACGTCTTCGCCGAGCTCAACGCGGCGGCGTGCACGCTCCAGAGTCAACTCGGCCACGGCCACGTGCCGGTCTGCCGGGAAATCGAAACTAGACGCGACGATTTCACCGAAGCCGCAGACCTCCATCTCGGTGACTTCCTCTGGACGCTCGTCGACCAAGAGTATGAGGAGCTTCGCGTTGGGGTAGTTCCTGACGATTCCCTCCGCCACCGACTGCAAGACCGTCGTCTTCCCTGCTTTGGACGGCGACACGATCAGCGCTCGCTGCCCTTTGCCGAAGGGGCAGAGAAGATCGATCACGCGATTCGTATAGTCCGGACCGGTCGCTCGCTGGATGCCGCACGCGAGGGACAGCTTTTCGTCCGGGTGGATAGCACCGAGGCGGCCGAACTCCGGCCTCCCCTCAACCTCCGCCGGCGAGCGGCCGTTGATCGCGTCAATGGCTAGGAGAGGCGGGCTCTTGCCACGGGGCGCCTCACCCACGGCTCCCGTGATCTCGTCGCCGGTCCTCAGTCCGTACTCCTCAATCATCTGCCGTCCCACGTGTACATCGCAGTCCGATGGCAGGTAGTTCGCTTCTCGGCAGCGGATGAAGCCGCTGCCCTTGCCGTTCAGCTCGAGCACGCCGAGGTACCTGCTCTCGCCCGGCGGCGGCGGCGCCATTCCAACGATCTGTATCTTTTCGAGCGGTTTTCTCCTGGCCGGCTCACGTTTCCGGCCCGCCCCGCCCTTGCCGCTCGGTGAGTGCTTGCCGCCCGGCGAGCGCTGGCCGCCCGGCGATCGCCGTTTGCCCGACGAGCCTTTCTTCCCGGAGGAGCGTCTCTTACCGCGCGAGCGTTTCCTGCCCTCGGGTCCCTTGTCGCTCCGGGAGCGCTCTTCTCTGTCAGGTCGCTTCTTGTCCACTATCGAGACTCTCGCTAAGAACCGACGGCTACGTTTCTCTGGCGAGCGGCTTTCTTGCGCTCGTTCGCGTTGAGCTCGCGTTTCCGCAGTCGAATCGCGTCGGGTGTGACCTCGATGAGCTCGTCGTCCTCAATGTACTCCATGTTTGCCTCAAGAGAGAGCCGGCGTGGCGGCTCCAGCAGGATATTGTCATCCGACGCTGCCGCACGGATGTTCGTCAGTTTCTTCTCTTTCGAGATGTTGACCTCGAGATCGCCGGCTCGGGCGTGCTCACCCACGATCATCCCCTCATACGCGCGTTCGCGCGGTCCGATGAACAGCGAACCGCGCTCCTGCAGGTTGAATAGAGCATACGGAGCTGCGGTTCCCTCGCGATCAGCCACCAGCACGCCGCGCAATCGGCCGGCAATTGGCCCGGCCCACGGTCCGTATTCCAGAAAACGGTGGTGTAATAGACCCTCACCGCGGGTATCGGTTAGAAACTCGGATCGATAGCCGAAAAGCCCACGTGCCGGCAGCTTGAATTGCATGCGAGCCCTGCCCTGCCCAGGATTACTTATCTCGAGCAGTACCCCGCGGCGCGGTCCCAGTCCTTTCATCACTGGGCCCGTCATGTCCGCGGGCACATCGATGACCAGTTCCTCATACGGCTCGAGACGTTCACCGTTCTCACCGCTGCGCACGATGACCCGGGGACGGCTCACCTGGAATTCGTAACCTTCACGGCGCATCGTCTCCATTAGGATGGCCAGATGCAGCTCGCCGCGCCCGGCCACTGTGAGCACCTCGGGACGGTCGGTTTCGCTGACCCGCAGCGCCACGTTGCTCTCCAGTTCGCGATACAGACGCTCATTCACCTGCCGAGTAGTGACGAAGCGACCCGATTCGCCGGCGAACGGCGAGTCGTTGACCATGAAATCCACGGCAATGGTCGGCTCCTCGACTGCGATCCCCTCGAGACGCTCCAGTACATCAGTATCCGTGAGCGTCATCCCGATCTCAACACCGTCCAAGCCAGCCAGTGCAATGACATCGCCGGCAGACGCACTTTCCAACTCGACTCGCTTCAAACCGTCAAAGCCGAACAGCTTCAAGACCCGACCGACCGGCGCGCTCGACTCCGCAACCATGCCAGGCTCGCCGTGAGGCAGCAACGCCACCGAACCACCCCTCTCTACCGAGCCACGTTCAATACGCCCGATGGCCACCCGTCCCAGGTAGCTCGAGTAGTCGATCGTCGAGATTAGCATTTGGAAAGGCCCGTCGGCCTCACAGGCCGGCGCCGGCACGTGCTCGATGATCGCCTCGAAGAGAGAACGCAAGTCGCCGCCCCGGTCTTCTTCGTGCGTCGAGGCCCAGCCGTCGCGAGCCGACGCATACAGGAACGGGGCATCGAGCTGCGCTTCGCTGGCCTCGAGCTCGATGAACAGATCCAGCACCTCATCGTGGACTTCGAGCGGGCGGGCGTCACCGCGATCGACTTTGTTAATGACGACGATCGGCTGAAGACCCAGAGTGAGCGCCTTGCGAGTCACGAAGCGCGTCTGTGGCATGGGCCCCTCGGCGGCGTCTACCAGTAGGAGAACGCCATCGACCATACGCAGGATCCGCTCCACTTCACCGCCAAAATCGGCATGCCCCGGCGTGTCCACGATGTTGATCTTGACATCGTGCCAGCGGACCGCGGTGTTCTTGGATAGTATGGTGATACCGCGCTCCCGCTCCAGCGGGTTGGAGTCCATTATCCGCTCCTCAACCTGTTGGTTGGAGTGGAAGATCCCCGCCTGCCGGAGCATCTTATCGACCAGCGTCGTCTTGCCGTGGTCGACATGCGCGATGATGGCGATGTTTCGAATCAAGTGCTGTAACCGTTGAGCTGAGCCGCTGTTTTGCCCCGCGGCCGTGGGCCCCCCGATCGTTCAGCTCCCTCGCCGGCCCGGAGAGTGCCACACCGAAGGGCCGCGGCGGGTTCCGCTACGTCAGTACTCCTCATGTCTGGGGAGCTGATACGACGGGCAGACTAAAGTTATCCGAACCGGACCGTTTGCACCATACCGGGGTCTGGGTTCACCCGCGGCGCGGCACCTCGCTGAGCCGGGTGCCGAACAGGCAACGCGCGGGCCACATCGGCCCGCGCGCGCGTGGTGACTTTACGCTAGAGCTCAGATGAAAATCGTCTGAGCGCCGTCGGCTTTCTCGAAAAAGTCCATGGCCGTGATCACCTCTTTGACCTGCGGCACTAAGTCGTCCTTCTCGAGCCCGAACATCTCCATGGCCATCTGGCACCCGTACAACTCAGCGCCTGCGTCATCGAGGATCTCGAGGAACTCACGGATCGGTGGAATATCGAGCTCGTCGATCTTCTTCTTCATCATATGGGTGGCCATACTCTCCATTCCAGGCAGCCCGGCGAGCATCGCGGGCATGTGGGTGGCCGGGTTGCCGACAATGCCGGCGTGCAGCTTATCCACTCTCTTCTCCGAAACGATGTCGAGACCCCAGAAGGTGAAGAAGACCACGGCGTCTATCCCCATCATGCGGGCCGCATTCGCCAGCACGAGTCCGGGGTACGCCATGTCGAGACTGCCCTTCGAGCAAATGATCGCGACCTTCCTAGGTGTGTCGCCGTTACCTTGTGCCATTTCTTCCTTCCTTCAACTGGGGGAAGTCAGCCGCCGCTGACCGGCTCGACCGACCTCCCGTTGCTGGCCGCTCGCTTTCGACTGCTTGATTTCTGTTAGATGCAGCTCTTGGGCTTCGTCAGCCCTGAAATCTTCGCCGACAGAATCCCAGGTCCTTTAGGGAAGAGCTGGTACATCTCTTTCATCGGGATGCCGGTCTGCTTCGTGATGCGTCGGACCCCCGGGGGTTCACCTTTCTCCGCGTAGTCGCGTCGGCAGAAGTCGATGACCTCCCAGTGCCTCTCGGTCAGCGGGTCGATTCCATGCTCGCGACCGATCTCCGCCGCGATCTCAGGCGTCCACTGATCGGGGTTCAACATAAAACCGTCCTCGTTGACCTCGACTTCAATACCGGCAAACGTTGTCGTGCTCATGGTTCCTCCTCATAGAAACACAGTATTCAATCCGTACGCTTTTTGGCTTCTCGCTGCTCACCGTTACCCGAGGCACTGCCCAGCTCACGCAACACCGCGAAGAGGAGTGCCATGCCGCGGCGGATCTCTGGGTCGCGCATCGCCTTGAAGATCCCCACCCCTCCATCCTCGGGGCCTTCCTGCAAGGCGATAGCCGCGCGATCCGCCACGTGGAGAACCCCGGGCTGGGTCAGGCTGCGTACCGTCTCGAGAATCTTGACCACGTTGTCACCGAGCAGCCTCACATCTTCCCGTGAGAAGTGAGTGGCGATCTTCTTGGCCACCAGCACCGACTCCGCGGCGAAGTCGAGCGCGCCCTCCTGCTCCAGCTCATGCAGCTTGTTGTTCGCGATCTTTAAGGCACCGTGGGCGATCGGAACGAGATCTTCCTTCAGATCATCGAAGCTCTCCATGCGCCGGCTCAAGTCTTCGAGGATCCGGCCGACGCGATCGAGCTTGTCGTTGATCTCGGCTAGCTGCACCGCCGTGTCGTTCGTTTCAGTCATTCTCGACATCGTTCTAGCTCCACTTACCGGCCATGGACATACGCGACTCGATACCGGGGATCTCAGATCCCTTCAGCAACATGTTCCAGTAAATCCAGCGGAAAGCCATCTTCCCCCAGTGATTGACTTCACTCTCCCGCAGCAGATCTAGTGGACCGAGGCCAGGCACAGGAAATTTCCCGGGGTGTCCATCGAACTCGTCACACAGCGGCCGCCCGTCGATATATCGCAGCAGGTTCTCCTCGAGCACTTCGCCCTCGAAGTGAGCCACCGAGCCTGCCTTCGAGGTGGGGAGATCGGTGGCATCGCCGATGACGAAGACGTTCTCGAAATCTACGTGCTGGAGCGTGTTCGGGTTCGTGGGCAGAAAGCCCAGTTCGTCACCCATGTCCGAGCGGATTATCGTCTCACTCCCCATGTGCACCGGGATCGTGACCAGCAGATCGTACTCGATCTCCCGGCTGTCCCAACTCGACAGCACCCGTTTCTCACCGTCCACCTCACCAGCCGAGAACAGCGTCTCCGTCTTGATGTTCTTCTTCTCTATGATACCACCGAGCATCTCCGAAGCCCGCGGCCGCGTGAAGGCTCCGTCCAGAGGCGTGGCATAGACGATCTCAGTCGCATCTCGCGTGCCCTGCTCCGTGAAGAACTCGTCGGCGAGGAAGATGAACTCGAGTGGAGCGATCGGGCACTTGATCGGCATCTCGACTACGTTCAGGACCACCCGGCCTCCCTCCCACCGGTCCAGCGCCTTCTGCAGCTCCACAGCGCCTTCGAGCGTGTAGAAGTCGAAGATGTTCTTTTGCCACCCCGGCCCGACCATGCCCTCAGTCTCCTCGGGCACGATACGACTACCTGTCGCGATGATGAGAATGTCGTACTCCAGCAGCGTCCCGTCCTTCAGACGCACGCGGCTCTCTTCGGGCTCGATGACCTCGATCTTCGAGATGATCAGGTTCACTCCCAGCGGTATGTACCTTGACCTCGGCTTTACCACATCCCGTGCCCGGTACACGCTGAACGGGATGAACAGAAGACCCGGCTGATAGATGTGACGGTTGTCCTGGTCCACGATCGTGATCGTCCACTCATCCGCATCCAGCGCCCGCCTCATCTTCGCCGCCATCATGGTGCCGCCCGTTCCCGCACCCAAGATCACCATATTCTTCATCGCGTTCCTCTTTCTATCCGCGCGAGGGTACCTCGCCTCCCTTCGCTGGCGACTCGTCACCCACCCGAGTCAAATCCTCCAAGTGCAACGCCAATGCCAGAGGATGGCGATCACACTTAACTCATTGCAGATGAACGGTTTATCGCTTCCCCACCCGGGACAGCTCAGCTCCAAACCGGCGGCCTTGGGACATAATGTTGCAACATATGAAACGGTAGGTTAAATTGTGTTTCAACGTTGAGGCGACGGGGCCGCTCGGGACCCGCCAAAAAACAGCCGGTCATTGGAGTCACCCGACCGTCACGGGTTGACAACTCCCGGCGAGCACTGAACTTGCAATGAACGCAGAGAGTGAACTGCTGACCGCAGATCCACCAACGGCACATGAAACATTGCGTTGCAACGAGCCGCGGAGCATGGACTGAATATGACCAAGAAGACAGTGCTACCCGAACCGACGGCAGCGGCATCTCCCCTGGCCGGCCGTGTGCAGATCGACGATCTCGCGGAACTGGGGAACCTCGCTTACTTCGAAGTGGACGCGGACCGCAACGTGGTAGCGATGAGCCCTGCCCTGGAGCGTTTAACGGGTTTCAAGGCGGAAGATGTGCTGGGGCGATCGTGTTTGACCGTCATCCGCTGCTCGGAGTGTCTGCGCGGTTGCGGCGTGTTCAAGCACGGCTTGGTGAAAGACGCTCGCCTGAAGATCTACCGGAACGACGGGTCCGAGATCGACGTGTACAAATCAGGCAAGGTCTTCAGGGACGATGATGGGAATATCACCGGTGCGCTGGAGACCCTACGGCCAGTCGATGGAGACGTACCGACGCGAGAGGGGCCGCCGCCCGAGCTCGACGTCCTGCTCAGCGGTCTAGGCCGCACGTTCGTGGTCGCCGACGAGGACTTCAAGATCGTAGCTCACTCCGCCGCTCTTCCGCAGTTGGTCGGGAAAGAGCCGGGCGAGCTATCTGGGCTTCCTCTGCAGGAGTTACTAGGGGAGGACCTATTTGGAGCGGACTCTTCGGTGCGCGCAGCCGTGCTCGCAGGCGAGAAGCGAGAGGGCTTTCGCGCTTTCCTGAGCACCGTCACGGGCGAGCGCAAGCCGGTGTCGCTCAGTATCGGACCGATCGAGGCGACGGACACCTGCACGGGGTTGCAG
>JBDHAI010000178.1:0-5630 GCA_039588155.1 Gemmatimonadota bacterium
GTTGCGCTACAAAACATTACAAATCTTCTGGAGGGTCAGGGGACGACCCGCTGAGCGCCGGAATGGACATTGCACGTCGCGGGAGGTTGGGAGAAAAGGGAGGAACCCGGCGCATGAAGAAGGAAAACGGAAGAGGCGGAGTTGCCCTGCTGGCCAGGGAAACTGGGAATGCTGAGGACATGCTTTCCTTGGCGCTGGAGGTTCTAGGTAGTCAAATGATACAGGTCACAGCTAAGAGAGCCGAGGCGAAGACCCGGGAGGAGCTGTCGGAACTGCCGGATAACGAGCTAGTCGCTCGTTTCTTGGGCGGAAACCGTCTGGCGTTCCCCGAACTCGTCGGGCGATATCAATCACGGCTGCTGAATTTCATTTATCGGACGATTGGTGATCGCGACCGGGCGGAGGATCTGGTGCAGGAGACGTTCATCAGAGTATTCAGGCACCTGCACCGGTTCGACCAGACCAAGAAGTTCTCCACGTGGATCTACACCATCGCCAGCAATCTGGCGAAGAACGAGCTGAGGAACCGATCGCGGAATCCGCTGGTGTTGTTCCAGACGATCAAGAAGAACTGGGAGGCCGACCATCGTCCTCTACAGTGGGAGGATCCCGCGTACCGGCCTGACGATTTATTCCGCAAGCGGCATTTGCGGGAAATGGTTGAAAAAGCGGTTGAACAACTTCCCGAGCATCACAGAGCGGTGTTCGTCTTGCGCGAGATGGAGGGCAAGACGTACGAGGAGATCTCCGAGATTACGGGTGTGAACCTCGGCACGGTGAAATCGCGGCTGAACCGCGCGCGGAACAATTTCGCGCAGATCATCGCACCGATGCTGCGCTGACGGGCAGCCGACCTGAGGGCCCTGGGGGCGCCGGCACGAGACGAGCCGGCGTCCCTTTTCTTTGTAGGCGGCTGCCGGGCGGAGTCGGCCAAATCAGGAAGCATTCTCGTATGGAACTCCGGCAGTGGCTCAAGAGTACATAGGTACGGTCCACCGATCAGCGGGCAGGCGACGAATACCGGATCAGTGTCGGGGGCGTGTTGATGGATTGCGAAGGATTCCTGGAAGGTTATTCGGACTTCCTCGATGGGCAGCTCGAGGAACATCCGTTTTCCGAATATACCCGCCACCTGCAAGCCTGCCCGGACTGTGCGGAATACCACCGCGTTATGCGCCGCGGGCTCCGACTGGTGCGACAACTCGACCCGCCTGAGACGGCGCCCGACTTCGCACCTCGACTGGAGCTCCACCACTTCGATTCCTCAGGACGGGGCGCGACAAACCGTGAATACGCCCGTGCCGTGATGGTCGCGGGGCTGACGGCGGTGAGCCTACTGTTCTTCGCTTCGCTGCCGGTCATGCGGCCGGGCGGCGGGGCCGTCGAACTTCCGCCAGTCGTGATCGAGACGCCGGCGGTCGGCAACGACCGGCATTCGCTCTGGGGTCCACCGCCGACCTTCACCTCACAGGCTTCCTTCCTCCAGGTACCCAGCTTTAACAGCAACGCGCTGATGAACCCTCCCCGGGAGGGATTCTCGCTCTTTCGAACGACTCAGCGTGATTCGCTCCCACCGAAAGAGATTCGGGACCTCGCACCCGAGTAGTCACGCGAGGCGGGGGTCGTGTTGACACTCTCCAAACGGCCGGTCAATACTTCGGTATGGGAGAGTTGACGTTCGATCAGCTGGGCGATCGGCTGAAACAAGGCAAGCTGGGCGGTAATTTCTTCCTCAAGACTGAAGACCCATTCCTTCGCGACGAAGCTATAGGACTTCTGACGGAGGCTCACCTCGCCGACGGTTCGACCGACTTCGACCTCGATCAGCTGAGCGGCGAGGATGCCGATGTATCGACGCTGGCCTCGCTGCTCGACACACCCCCGCTGATCTCTCGGTTTCGGGTCGTCGTTCTGCGTGGAGCCCAGGGACTGATCCCCACCGCTCGGTCCGTAGTCGAGAAGGCCGTGGCTCGGAGTGTGGCGCGACGCGTGCTGGTCGTCGCAGCCGAGATACCTCGAGGCTCGAAGGCGAAGTTCTATGAGGTACTGAGAAAGGCTTGCACGACGCTCTCGCTGAACACGCCGGGAGCCTCGGAGCTGCCGGGCTGGCTGGCGAAGCGTGCTCGACAGAGTCACGGCATCGAGCTCGATATGGCGGCAGCGCAGCTTCTCGCGGCCGGGATCGGCCCGCGCTTGGGGGTGCTGGCCCAAGAGCTGGAAAAGCTGGCCGTCTACGTCGAGCCGGCCAAGCGCATCGCTGTGGAGGACATCCGGGCGAGCGTCGGGGCATTGCCGCAGGTGGATCGTTGGGCATGGATCGACAGAGTGGCGGAACGCCGAATCGTTGAGGCCCTAGCGGAACTGCCGACTCTACTCGACAGCGGGGAGAGCGCCGTCGGCTTGATCGGTGCTTTGTCGGAGGCGTTGATTCGAGTCGGCCTGGCCAAGAACGGCGAGAGCCAGCTAATCGAGGTCATGAAGCGGGACGGCAGCTACGGCAACCTCAAGTGGAAGGTCAGGACCTACGGGCAGCAGGCTCGCCGCTGGGACGGAGAGGGAATTGCCGATGCGCTGGCGGAGTTGCTGCGTGCCGATCGGCTGATCAAGTCCGGCGGTCTCTCCGATCGAGCCGCGCTGGAAGAGGCACTGATCAGGATCGGCGCGCGGCACGCGAGTGGAGGAAGTGTCGTAAAGGGGGGCGGATGGGGTTAAGGTCGTTGGGGTTTGGGCGGCGGTTACGGTGTTGGGCGATCGGGCTGGTGATCGGCGCGCTGGCGATGGGGCCGGCCCGGGCAGCTGCGCAGCAGACGTCACTCCTGGATCAGGCGCAAAGCCTGGCCGACCGCGGTGACGCAAAGGCAGCGCGTCAGGCGCTGGCTCGCTGGGAAAGCGAGTTTGGAGAGGCAGCGACTCTGGAGCAATGGGCGGCGGCCTGGTTTCTGGCTGGGCGGTTGGCGGAAGACGGCGCTGCCGCGGAACTCAACTATATCCGAGTGGTGGTCGAGGGTTCGAGCACAGCTTACGCCGATGACGCGCTGTTGCGACTCGGCCAGTATAAGTACGCTCAGGCGGAGTACGCGAAGGCGGTCGACTATTTCGCCCGCTTGCGCCGAGACTACCCGACCAGCGAGCACGGGCCGCAGGCACTGCTCTGGGTCAGCAAGGCGTCCGGCGCTTTGGGCGATGTGGAGCGTGCGTGCGCGGCGGCCCAACAAGGTTTGCGCGAGCTGCCACCGGCGGACACCTTGCTCGAGCGCTCCTTCCTCGAGCAGCGGGCAAGCTGTGACCTGTCGGCGCGAACCTATACGGTACAGGTTGCCGCGTTCAGGGAGGTGTCAGCCGCTCAGGCTCTCGCCCGCGAGTTGCTCGCCGACGGCTATGATGCTTGGGTATTGAACGCGACGGCCCGTGACCCGCTCCATCGGGTGAGAGTCGGCCGGGGACTGATCGAGGCGGAGGCAGAGGTGCTCATCGATAGACTCGTCAGCGCCGGCCACTCGCCGTTCCTCGTGTCTCAGCCGGGTCGCGAGCAGGACAGGCTGTAGGATGTCGGATCGATTCAGGGGCCGAGCGCCGTGCACTTTGGGTCCACGTTCCGCTGAGCGGGAGGTGTGAGCTTGTCGAAGGTACCGAACACACCTCTCATGCGTCAGTACCTGGACGTGAAAGGCCGCCATCCCGACGCCATCCTCTTTTTCCAGGTCGGCGATTTCTACGAGATGTTTTACGAGGACGCGGAAGAGGCATCCCGGCTTCTCAATCTGACTCTGACTTCTCGCAACAACGGCGAAGCCGCTGACGTGCCGCTGGCGGGCGTACCGATCAAAGCCGCCCAGGAATATGTGCAAAAGCTCATCCGTTTGGGCCGACGGGTGGCCATCTGCCAGCAGGTCGAGGATGCTGCCCAAGCACGTGGACTCGTGCGTCGTGAGGTTGTGGAGACGGTAACGCCGGGTGCGGTCTTCTCGGAGGAATTGCTGTCCTCGAGCCGCAACAATTACCTGGCGGCGGTGGCCGGTTCTCAAGACGGCGATGTCGTGGGAATGGCATGGTCCGATGTTTCGACCGGCGAGTTCGCGTGCACGATCTTGCCGCGCAACGATGTGGACTCCGAGCTCGAGCGAATCGACGCTCGCGAGGTCTTACTGCCGCGTTCGTGGGAGATGGTCGCGGAGCGGAACGACTCGACGGGTCAGGCGAAGCGCTCGCTGGCTTACCGAGACGACTGGTGCTTCGACGCAGAGATCACTGGCGAACAGATCTGTCGGCATTTCGGCATCAAGAGCCTGGCCAGCTTGGGGCTGACGGAGCCGGGTGATGAGCCGGCGGTGCGTGCGGCTGGCGCGCTGCTCTCCTATCTGCAGGAGATACAGCCGGGGAGCGGCGATCAGCTGAGGCCTCCACGCGTGGAAAGAAGCTCCGTACTGCTGCACATGGACGAGATGACGCGTCGCAACCTGGAAGTCGTGCGGCCGCTGCGTCCGGACATTGTCGGAAGCTCGCTTCTGGATGTGCTCGATTCGACCCTCACACCGATGGGCGCGCGACTCCTGCGTTCCTGGCTGCTGCGGCCGCTGGCGGAGCCAGGGGCGATTCGCCATAGGCTCGACGCCGTTGGGGAGTTGTACGACGATGGGACTCGTCGCAAGGAAGTTCGCGAGACTCTGCGTCCGATTCGTGACTTAGAGCGGCTAGCGGCCAAAGCCGGTGCGGCTCGCTCGACCCCACGGGACCTCCTCGGCCTCGCCCGGTCATTGCGGCAAGTGCCGCGCCTGCGTGAAGCACTGGGGCAACCTGGTGGCAGCCTGTTGTTGCTTGACGTACTGGAGAGGCTCGACCCCGTGGAGGACGTGGCCGACCTGGTCGAGCGGGCGGTCGACGGAGAGGCGCCGTTCTCTCTGGCGGACGGCGGCGTGATCAAAGCTGGCTACTCGTCGGAGCTCGATGAGTTGCGATCAGTCCGAGACGGTGCGGTGGAATGGATTGCCGGCCTGCAGGTTCGCGAGCGCGGGCGCACAGGGGTGACCTCTCTCAAGGTCGGATACAACAAAGTGTTCGGCTACTATATCGAGGTCACCAAGCCGAACTTGGGGAAAGTGCCGGAGGACTTCGAGCGCCGGCAGACGCTGACCAATGCGGAGCGCTTCATCACGCCGGAGCTGAAGGAATGGGAATCGAAGGTCCTCGGTGCCGAGGAGCGCATCGTTGGTCTGGAGCAGGCGTTGTTCCGGGATGTGCGGGAGGCTGTGGGTGCTCAAGTACAGCGACTGCAGGAATTGGCGGATCGTGTCGCGTTCATCGATGTGGTATCAACGCTGGCCTACATTGCCGACCGTAACAACTACGTTCGTCCCCGAGTAGACGACGGCGACCGAATCGAGATTCGCGGCGGACGACATCCGGTGGTTGAGTGCATGATGCCCCGCGAGCAGTTCGTGCCGAATGATATCAGGCTCGACCCGAGTGAGCGGGTGATCATACTCACGGGGCCCAATATGGCGGGGAAATCGACGATCCTCAGGCAGGTGGGCCTGATCTCGTTGATGGCGCAGATGGGTTCCTTCGTGCCGGCGGATGCGGCTGAGCTTGGAATTGTGGATCGGATCTTCACCAGGGTCGGTGCGACGGAC
>JBDHAI010000179.1:0-9960 GCA_039588155.1 Gemmatimonadota bacterium
GAGGCGACTCATCGAGAGTGTCAGCGCGTCGATCGAACGACACCGCAGGGCAGTGGCTGCCCGGCGGCAGCAGCTTCAGGCGCTGGGCCCGCTGGAGGTTCTGCGACGCGGATACGCTCTGGCGCTCGACGACGACGGCCATATCCTGCGGAACGTGGCCAGCTTTCGGCCGGGCCTGAAGTTCACTTTGCGCTTGAGAGACGGGCGGGTCGAAGCGCGTGCCGAAGAGGTGAGCGACGATGCGTGAGCGTGCGGCGAAACTCTCTGGACCGAGGTAAGCGGGTGACTAAGAAATTCGCTCTTGCAGACGCTCTCGATCGATTGGAAGAGATCGTGCAGGGTCTGGAACGAGAGGAGCTCGAGCTGGAGCGGGCGCTCAAGTTGTTCGATGAGGGTATGGAGCTCATCCACAAGGCGGAGCACGAGCTCATCGAGTCGGAGGGTCGGCTGAAGCAGGTGCTCCTCGACCGGCGCGGCCGCCAACGGCAGGTGGATATCGAGGTCGCGGAAGAGGAGGGCGGCAGCTAGCCCAGGTGGACTTCCGATCTTACTTGGAGGAGAGCAGGGAACGCGTCGATCGCGCCCTCATCGAGGTGCTCGATGACTACCTCGACGGCGTAGGCGACTATCTGGCTGCACCGATTCGCTACGCGTGTGAGGGTGGCGGAAAACGTTTTCGGCCGGTCCTGTTCATCGCCGCCTACGAGGTCTCGCGACGAGCGCCAAGCGCGCGGGTGTACCGATTGGCGACTGCCCTGGAGATCGTGCACGCCTATTCGCTCGTGCACGACGACTTGCCGTGCATGGATGACGACGACTGGCGTCGCGGCCGTCCGACGTGCCACCGGGTCTACGGAGTGGAGCGGGCAACGGTCGCGGCGGCGGCCATGGTTCCGCTGGCCAGTTGGGTGATCGCCGCCGAGGCGCGGGCGCTGGGCTTGAACCCTTCTGAGTGCGCAGGCCTCGTCGCCGAGTTGTCTGAGGCCGCCGGTCCGGCGGGTATGGTGGGCGGGCAGATGCTCGACCTCATCGCGGAGGGACGGTCGGTAACGCATGAGGAGCTGGGCGAGATCCATCGGCGCAAGACCGGCGCTTTGATCCGTGCCTCCGCTGTGCTGGGTGGGCGGGTATTCCGCGCGGCGGCGGAAGTGATCTCCGCGCTGGGTGAGTACGGCGACCGGGTCGGGCTTGCCTTCCAGATCGCCGACGACTTGCTGGAGGCGGGGGGCTCCTATAGTACACTCGGCAAGGATCCCCGCAGCGACGAGAAGTTGAGAAAGGCGACCTACCCCGGGGTGTACGGTTGGGAGGAGGCCCTCGCGATGGCGCGCCGTCTGGCGGGTGAGGCGGTCACCGCCCTCAAGTGCGCGGCCATCGACAGCCCGGCGCTGGAGGGGCTAGCGATCCACGTCGTGGAACGCGAGAGTTAGGGGGCAGGGTGGCTCAGGCGCGTTGACGGCGCGTTGATTCTGAGGGGCCATCGTCACGGTAGCGATCGGTGGGTGGGATGAAGCGAATCGGCGTACTAGGTAACCCGCGATATGGGAACGTGACCGAGGCGTTGGACCGCCTGTCGCGGTTGGCGCCCGCTCTCGAGCTCGATCTGCACGTGGGCCGCGAGCTCCGCGCCGCGACGGGGAGCGACCTGGCTGAGCTGCCCGAACGCGCGGACGAGGTCGATCTCGTGGTCACGCTCGGCGGGGACGGCGCCTTGCTGGGTGGTGCACGGTGGGCCGGCCCGGCCGGGACACCGGTGTTGGGCGTCAACCTGGGCCGTCTCGGCTTCCTGACCGCGGTAACTCTGGAGGAGATGGAGGAGGCCTTCGGCCGCATTGTCTCGGGTGACTTCGTTCTCGACCGCCGGATGGCTCTCGACGTCCGGTCGGTGCACCAGACCGGCAGCAGCGACGAATACTACGCGCTGAACGATGCGGTACTCCATAAAGGCGGTCTGGTGCGAATGGTGGCGATCCGGGTCTGGGTGGATGAGGAGGAGATCGGGCTGTACCGGGCCGATGGGGTTATCGTGGCGACGCCGACTGGCTCGACGGCTTACTCGCTCTCGGCCGGCGGCCCGATACTCGATCCACGACAAGATGCGATCATCGTCACCCCAATCTGCCCTCACACGATGGCGGTGCGACCGCTGGTGCTGCCGCCGGGCTCGGAGATCACCGTCGAAGTCGGATCACCCACCGAGGATGTCATTCTCACCATCGATGGCCAAGTCGGGGGCTTGTTGAAGCCGCGGGATCGTGTGACGGTCCGCAAGGCCGAGCAGCCCGTACACCTGGTAAGGCTCCCTGGCCAGTCGTTCTTCTCTCTGCTCCGTCACAAGCTGAGATGGGGCGACGTGTCGGAGCGGATCGCTCTCGATCCGTGACGGCTGGTCGATCTGCCTCGTCCACGGCGAAACGGGCAATTCCAATGCTTAGCGAGCTGAGGATCAAGAATTACGCGGTCATCGAAGACCTGAGCGTGAGTCTCCAGCCGGGGTTGGTGGCTTTGACCGGCGAGACGGGAGCTGGGAAGTCGATCATCGTGGGCGCTTTGTCTCTGGCGCTGGGCGAGCGGGCGACGGCGGACGTGATACGGGCCGGCGCGGAGCGGGCGGTCGTCGAAGCGATGTTCGATATCAGCGGACGCGAGGACCTGCGGAAGCGTTTGGACGAGGCGGGGATCGATGTGGATGAGGACTGGCTCGTGCTCAAGCGAGAAGTAAATGCCAACGGGCGGAGCAGGGCGTGGATCAACGGTTCGCCGGCCACGGCGTCACTGACGGGTGAGCTTGGCCAGGCGCTAGTCGATCTGCACGGCCAGCACGAGCATCAGACTCTACTC
This sequence comes from Gemmatimonadota bacterium, assembly GCA_039588155.1. GTDB lineage: Bacteria > Gemmatimonadota > Gemmatimonadetes > Palauibacterales > KS3-K002 > JBDHGH01. The sequence goes on from JBDHAI010000179.1 coordinate 2,842, forward strand.
CATACGGGCCCGCAGCGTGCAATCCTCGATGCGTACGGAGGGTGCGCCGACGTAGCGGTCGAGCTGCGCGGCTGCTGGTCAGGGCTGAACGAGATTCTGCGAAAGCGTGCGGAGATCGAAGAGCGCCGCCGGCGCACCGAGGAACGTGCGGAGCTGCTCAGGCACCAGGTGGAGGAGATCGAGTCCGCCGCTCTGCAGAGTAGCGACGAGGATCTCACGCTGGCCGAGGAACGGGGTGGCTGAGTTCGTCGATCTTCTCGACGCGGCCTATTACGCCACGCAAGAACTGGCCGAGCGCCTGGCGGTCTACAGGGATTCGGTCGACTTGAGTCCTGCCGCCCTGGAACGCGTACGGCAGCGGATCGATACGCTCTATCGTCTCAAGGCGAAACACGGGCCGACGTTGGCTGAGGTCATGCAGTCGGCGACGGCTGCGCGTAGCGAACTGGATGCCCTCGACCTGGCGGGGTTCGAGCTCGAGGAGTTGGCGCGCGACGAGGCGGAGGCCGCCGCGCGCCTGGAGAAGCTGGCGCGCAAGCTGAGCCGCGCGCGGGGAAAGGCGGCGAAGGCGTTGGAAGCGGAGGTTACGGCGATCTTGCCGGAGCTGGGGATGCTCGACGGCCGCCTGGAGATCGCTCTCCGCAAGAAGCCGACGATCGAGGGGACAGGCGCCGAGGATGTGGAATTCCGAGTCACGCTCAACAAGGGCTTCGATCCGCGACCGCTGGCCAAGGTGGCCTCAGGCGGTGAGTTGAGTCGCGTTATGCTCGCACTTAAGACCATTCTGGCGCGATTGGATCGCACGCCCACGCTGATCTTCGATGAGATCGATGCGGGCATCGGTGGAATCGTCGCACAGAAGGTCGCCGAGCGCTTGAAGACGGTTGCCCAACACCACCAGGTCTTCGTCGTCACACATTTGCCGCAGATCGCCGCCCTGGCGGACATTCAGCTGCTCGTCGAGAAAGAGACCGTGGGCCGCCAGCCAGCGACGGGCGTCACCGCGATCAGCGGTGAGGAGCGGGTGCGCGATCTGGCACGTATGCTCGGCGGCGACCCGGAACGCGAGGCCGCACTCGAGCACGCCCGCGCCCTTCTCGACTCCGTTGCTCAGACCGCCCGGTCCGAGCTGTGAGACCGCAGCGCGTCTATTTAAATATCGCCTGATAGTAACGCAGCCCGATTTGCCACACGTCGCGCTGCGGCGCCAGGCCATCACGTCCGCTCACCGTGTGCAGATAGCTGAGCTCGATTTCCACCGGTATTCCGGCGCGCCGGTCGCCGGCCCAATCGGTGGTCGAGTAGCGGGCCGCAAAGCCAATCGAGGTCGCACTGTACTCGGTACCTTGCTCGAGATCGGCCGGCGCGAACGGAGCCGTGTCGTCGACGGTACCCACGGGGCTGACCTCGTCCCGGGCGTGGCGCAGATGCGTGAGGAGCCCGGAAAAGGTGATTGTGCGGGTGAGGTTGAAGCGCGGAGCGGCCATCAGGGTCAAGACGTCGCCGGGATTCCAGCTCACCGTCGTGACGTAGGCGCCCAGCCGCTCGACTTCGCCGGTGAGCTGGATGTTGTAGCCGGCGAAGAGCGACAGCCACAGACGGCTGCCGAAGCCGACATCGAATGTCCCGCGGAGCTCCAGATCGGGTTGACCATCGCCGGTCCCGATATCGAAGATCCGCTCGGCCTTGGGCGGCGAGCCGGTGGCGAGTCGGTAGAGGGCGTCGAGCCTGAGGCGCCAGGGAACCCGGGGCCGTGTACCGTTGGGCCGGCGGCGGAATGTGTTGTACGGCTGCACGCTGAGGCCCAGCTCGATGTCGCCGAACTTGATGCCGGTGCCCCGGGACTCCGGCGCCTGGATTCCGAACTCTGGGCCCGAGGTCAAGGCGACGGCCTGGTCAGTGGGAATCGCGCCCGCCAGCGGTATAGCCGGCAGTGTGACCCCGAAGTCTTGAAACCCGCTGCGCAACTCCTCGTAGAACCCGGTCAGGTCACGACCGGCGGTCCCGGAGTCGGTGGGTACGTACGCCTGCTGCCGCAGTTCGGCCATGCCCGCCTCGTAGTCTCGAGCGTCGGTGACGAGCTGTTGGGCCCGCGTCTGTTGGTCCGGGGGTAGGGTACCGGTCGCGACCAGAGAGTCGAGGCTGGTGATGCCGGTGTTCAGGTCCTGGAATAGCTGATCGGGGTCTTCTCCGAATGCGGAAGTCGCGTCGCCGGCGTTGGCCACCAGCGAATCGAATTGGGTTTCGGCGAAGGATTTCCCCTCCACGATAGGGATGACGGCGAATGCTGAGAGCCAATCGGTGGCTCCGAAGTTCAGAGAGACCGGAGCCCAGGTGCGCTCCAGGAGGACGTCGTACCGCAGGTCGCCGAGTGTGCTCGCCGCCGGTAACGCCAGTCCGAGAGTCGGGAATAACTGGGCGAGGATGGCATCGAGGCTGTCGAGCTGGGGGACGAGGCGCGCGTCGAGCACGGGGTTGAAGACGTCGCTCAGCGGCTGCCGGGTCCCGTCGGCGAGGAAGCGTTGATCGACGGTGACGTTCTGGCCGGTCAAGCCGATTTGCAGCTCGCCGCCGCGCGGCTGCTGGGCGTCCCACCACTGGGCCGCGAGCGGCGCGGGCCAGCAGAGAGCGGTCAGGAACGCGATGACGTGGGGGAATCGTGCCATGGCCGGGCGATAATATGGACTCCCGAACCGGTTCCGGACAGGGAGAGAAAAAATTGACAGCGAACCGACAACCCCTAGGTTTGAGCTTATAGTCTGGGCGCCGTAGCCAAGTGGACTAAGGCGGGGGCCTGCAAAGCCCCTATTCGTGGGTTCGAATCCCACCGGCGCCTCCTGTACCGCCGGAGCGGTCGTTCCTGCAGGCCGGCCCTGAGAGCTCGTAGTTGGGTGCCGAATCGGGAGAAACGAGAGCAGCGGGCTGAGCGATCGCGGGGCGGTGCGGAGCTGGGTATGCAAGTCGCTTGTTCACTGAGTGTTAAGGCGTCACGCTTGATCTTTGCTAGTAGAATCGCGAACTTTGTACGCGTCCGAGCCGTACCCCTACGCTGCCGCGTTGTTGCGTCGTGTACCCCCCGCCCGCTCGGGTGCTCCCGCGGAGTGACGCTGCTCGAGCTCGTCATGGTCATGTTCGTCGTGGCCATCATGCTGGGGCTCACATTGCCGCTCGCGTCTGCTTTGTCGGGGAGATTCAAGGTCGGCAGCGCCCGCGACGCCTTCGTCAACACCTACGCACGTGCGCGGGCGGTGGCGGTACAGTTCGGCCGTGAAGGGCGGCTGCACATTCGGGCGGACCGCGGGGAGTTCTGGGTGGAGGTGGACACCGGCGTACCGGGGGCGATGGCGTCCGATACGGTGGGGCCGGTCGTGGATGTAAGGCGTGATTACAGCGGAGTGACGATGTTCTCGCCACGCCAGGTGCTCTGCTTCGACTCGCGTGGACTCGCCTACTCGGGTGGCGTATGTGAGCCGCACGACGCTATAATCATCTTGACGCGTTCGGATCGCGCCGACACGGTCCAGCTTTCGCTGGGTGGCACGGTCGTCCGGCGCTGAGGCACCTGATGCATAGAACGCAGGACCGATCCGGGTTTACGATCACCGAGCTGTTGATCTCGGTCATCATCATCGCCATAGGAGTGGTGGGCTTCGCCACGGCGGTCGGCCTGGTGTCGACCGAGCTTTGGATTGGTAATCGTGACACACAGGTGTCGATGTTGCTGGCGGACCAGGCGGAGTTCCTCAAATCGATGCCGTATGACTCGGTGCAGTCGGGCTGGCGTGTCGACGGTGACTATCAGCTCAGCTGGTTGGTTCAGAACGGCGACCCGAAGAGAGTGGTCCTCGAGGCCGTCTACGCCCGGCACAGCGGGGGTCAGATGGCCGATACCGTAGTCGTCTATATCCCCAAATGATTCTCCGGCGTCCGGCCCGGTCGCACGGCTACACGCTGGTCGAGGTCTTGGTCGCCATGACGCTCACCGGGATCGTCGTGGCCGGGACGCTGCGGGCACTCACCGCTCAGAAGAAATTCTACGCACGACAAGCGCGTATCCTGGAGGCGCGGCACGCGATGCGCGCGTCGGCGACGATCCTCGCGAGCGAGCTTCGTGAAGTGAGTGCGGCCGGGGGAGATCTCTATGACGTCGCCTCAGACAGTGTGGCGCTCAGGTCGACCGTGGGCTTCGCCATCGTTTGCGGTGTGAACGGCGCGAGCGGGTCACTCTCACTCACACATCTGTCCGGTCACTTCCGCCTGGAGGCCGCCGACAGCGCACTCGTCTTCGTCGAGAACGGTACCGGCGATGGAGATGATCTGTGGCGCGCGCTTCAGGTCACCGCCATCAACGCCAGCGGTCCCAGCTGTGTCTCGGGCGCGACGCCCGAGCGGGAAATCGCGGTGACGGGCGACCTCAGCGGGATCTGGGTGGGTGCACCCGTCCGGTTGTTTCGGCCCTACGTATTCGCGCTGTTCGAGATGGATAGCCGTTGGTGGCTGGGACGTCGCAACCGCGGAAGCGGGCCGAACTACGTGCCGGTGGCGGGTCCGCTGGCGCCGCCGGGCGACGACGGACTGGAGCTCACCTACTACCGCGCGGATGGCGCCACGACGCTCGATCCGAGCCTCGTCACACGTGTGGACATCGCCGTTCGCGCGCCGACCTTCAAGACGGCCACTGAGCCGGCCTACCGTGACCTGAGCACCAGCACGCACCTGCGAAACGATGGATGACATGAGCGCCGCGAGCGCGTGGGTTCCAGCACGTTTGAAAGATGCGAGCGGCTTCGCGCTCGCCATGGCCGTGTTCGCGCTCGTCCTGCTCGCCGCTATCGTCGCCGGCGGCTATTTCTCCGCCTCGCAAGAGTTTCAGATCGGCCGGGGAATGCGAAGCACGACCACCAGCTTCTACTCGGGCGAAGCCGGCATTCGAGATGTGTTGAACGACTGGGACCCCACCGTGTACGCGGCGATGCTCCCGGGCGACACGGTGACGATCGGGCCGGTTCCTTTCGAAGGCGGAGGTAGCTTTACGGCTTCGGTCATCCGGGTGGGCAGCGCTGCCGACTCGGCCAAACGTTATTTCTACATCGAGGCGGTGGGCCGGCCACCCAGCCCATCGGTCGGCGAACGCCGGCAAGCGGTGGTGGCGCGCGCCTCCTTCCCCGACTTGTGCTGTGGTGGGGCGGTCAGGGTGCTCAACCAGGTGATTTTCGGCGGTGGCGCACAGCCGATCATCTCCGGCTTGAACAACGATCCGCCAGGTTCGTGGCCGGCGTCGGCGTGTTCAGGCATCCCGGGAGACAGCGCGCCGGGCGTCATCGTCTGGCAGGCGAGCAATGTAACTGATACGAGCCGGGTGAAGGGTATGCCGCCCATCTTGGTCGATCCGACCCAGACCACGATGGCCAGCCTCTTCGAGTCGGGAGAGCTCACGTACGACGACCTCGTCGCCATGGCGGACCACGAATTCGTCGGCGACTACACGTTGAACGACACTCAGCCCACGCTGGTGAATGGGGAGTGCGATCGAAGCAATCCACTCAACTGGGGCGCGCCCAACAGCCCGAGCCATGACTGCTTCAATTACTTTCCGATCATTCATGTCACGCAAGACTTGTATCTGGTGGGCAGCGGCGCCGCGCAGGGCATCCTGCTCGTCGATCGAGATCTCAATATCAATGGCCCCTTCGAGTTCTACGGCATCGCCTTCGTGAAGCGGGACCTGAACATGGGTGGGCCGGTGGACTTCTATGGCGGCGCCATCGTTGGCGACGATGTGGACTTCAACGGCGCGACACCGCGTTTCTGGCTGAGTCGCTGCGCCTCGGAGCGGGCAGAGCGCCTGTCCAAGATCACGAGACCGCGGCTCGTCTCGCCGCGAGCCTGGGTGGATCTGTTCTAGAGAGTGCCTTCCGAGTCCGTCGATCCCTCGGTCAACAAGAGAGCACGGATACGCTGAGCCAGGCGCGTCGGTAAGTCGTCGCGGTTAGCGGCTGTGACCTGAATCAGCTCGACCCCAGCGCCTTGGCGCACTCGATCGGCCACCGCGTTGCGGCCCGAGAGGATGCTGCCAAGGATGAGGGGGCCGCCGCCTCCGGCGAAGAGATTCTCCAGCAAGTCGACGAAGCGTTCGCTGAACAGCTCCATCTTGCCGATCTCGTCGACCACCAGCACGCGCCCGCTCGTGCCCAACCCTGCCTCCAGACATCCGACGCCCAGTCGCTCGAAGGATTCGACGTCGACTCCGTAGCGACCGACGCGTGGACCGGACGCGCCGGCCCGCGCCAGGGGACCTCGGCGACCGTCCAGCGTCACAACGTCGAACCCCACGCGCCGACCTTCGCGCCGTACCTCCTCGGTGTAGAAGCCGACGCAGGCCTCCGTGCCGATCAGCTCGACGGTTCGGCGGATGACGGTGGTCTTGCCGCAACCCGGGCGGCCGGTCAGCAGAATACGCCGCGCGTCAGCCGCGGCACGCAGTCGTTCGCTCATGGCGGTGCGGCCCTGTTGCGCATAAGCCCTTCATAGCACGCCCGCCGACTCCGGTAAAGTCTGGAACCCTAATGGAACGAGCGCCCCGGGCCCGCGGGGCGCTCGCTGCGGCGAGAATGTGCGGTGTTGAGTGAGGGCCTTGAACAGCGTAGGGCCATCCCATCGAGACCGAAGGGCCGGAAGAAATCCCTCTAAATAAGAACGGAGCCCCTGAGTCGCCCTCCCCCGCCGTTTTCCCTGTCCGGCTAAGACGCTCGAGACTCCGCTCTGGCACGAGTAAGTGGCAAGGCCCGTTCCCAAACGGGGCCACTCACCGTAAGTGCTTTATTAACAATGATTTAATGGGTTACGCCCTGGCGACTCGGAACCCGGGATCTGGTCAAGTTTTTCACAATTATGACAATTTTTTCCCTAACTACGCGTGTCGCGGTGAGTTACGGGATTTGTGCCCCGGCGCCCCGCGCGGCCTGTGCGGACGGCGCGAACTGGCGGGACAGAGGCGCGTGAATCTGGCTTGCGGCGGTGTGCGGGGGCCGGGGTGGGCCTCAGTCTCAACGTTGGAACGGGGCGGGCGCTCACGGGTACGGGTGTAGGAAAAATCCTATCAGCCGGCCGGTTCCGGGC
>JBDHAI010000180.1:0-5602 GCA_039588155.1 Gemmatimonadota bacterium
CCCTTCCGCCGCTCGTAGTAGGCCACGCCGACGTTGACCAGCATCGTCCCGGCCAGAATGACCAGGGCCGTCGAATCCGGCTGCGGCGGCGGTGCCTCCGTCACGAGCCGGGTGATGGCAGATCTCAGCAATTCGAAGCATGTAATGGAGAGGAAAGCGGCGATGGCGAAGGCGCCGAGCGTCTCGAACTTACCGTGCCCGTACGGATGTTTCTCGTCCGGGGGCGCGGCGGCGAGATAGACGGCCGCAAGCGCGATCAAGTTGTTGAGGGCATCGGTCCCCGAGTGGGCCGCGTCTCCCAAGACTGAAAGCGAGCCGATCGCCCAGCCCACGACGACCTTGACGCCGACCAACAGCGCGTTAGCCCAGAAGATCCAGAAAAGGATGCGACGCACGCGGCTGCGGCGTCCCGCCTCATCCCAATCGGACGCGCCGCCAGCTGGATTGCGCGGGTAAGAGGTTGCGCTCACCTTGTTTCGTTTTCTGGTAACCGGCCACGTGCCGAACGATCGACATACACGTCCACGATCAGAACGGGAATATGTCGATCGTGATGGGCGCGAGCCACCACCGTGTCAACTAGGCCATGGAACCGGCAGACGTCCTCAGAGCAAAGCTCGGCAAGATCGATGGCCAGGGATACGGCGCCTACAAACGGATTGCCGGCGCCTACGAGCTGCACGATTTCGTGCTCTACGTCGACCACGTGCAGAGCGACCCCTTCGCCGCGCCGAGCCGACTGCGGGCCGATTTTCCGGCGACGACCTCCCAAATACCGGACGACCTGCTCCGGACAAGGCCCCGGCGCACGGCGGTGGCGGATTTCCTGAACCGGCGCCTCGAGCACGAGCTGCGCCGCGTGAGCAAACCACGGGGTAGCGGCAAGAGCGGCCGGCTCCGAATCCTCAGGCCCGGTCAGCAGCTTCTCGAGCGCACCAGCCTGCAGGTCGACGAGGGTGGAGAAGTCACCGTCCGCTTCACAGCCGGGCTACCGGCGCGCGGCCGACGAGTCTTGGGCAGCGAGGCGGCCGAAATGCTACTCTCCGCCGTACCCAACGCCCTCAGAAAAGCCCTGGCGCCCGCGACGCGCGAACTCGACTCCTTGCGCCGGCACGCGCTGCTGAGCGAGGACTCCGTAGCCCTGCGCCAGCAACTCGCCGAGCGCGGCCTCGTGGCGTTCATTCCAGAGGGTGCCTCGCTGCCCCGCCGCAGCGGTATCGATGATCGGCCGTTGGCGGCCTCAGAGGCCGTGGCCTTCGCCGCGCCGGAGGGACTACGAGTCACACTCGACGCACCGAACCGCGGGCCCGTGGCCGGGATGGGAGTGCCAAGAGGAATCACGCTCATCGTGGGTGGCGGCTATCATGGTAAGTCGACGCTTCTCCGCGCGATCGAATACGGCATCTACGACCACGTTGAGGGCGACGGACGTGAGCTGGCGGTCACGGACCCGGACGCGGTGAAGATCCGCGCGGAAGACGGCCGCTCGATTGCGTCGGTGGACATATCCAACTTCATCGTCGATCTGCCCCGCGGCGAAGATACTACTCACTTCTCCACGACCAACGCCTCCGGCTCCACGAGCCAGGCCGCGAGCATCGTCGAGGCCCTGGAGACCGGAGCCTCTTGCCTATTGATCGACGAAGACACTAGCGCCACCAACTTCATGATCCGCGATGCGCGGATGCAGGCGCTGATCGCCGAGGCAGATGAGCCCATCACACCCTTCATCGATCGTGCCCGCCAGCTCTACGATGAGCTCGGCGTCTCTACCGTACTGGTCGTCGGCGGTGCCGGCGACTACTTCGATGTCGCCGACACTGTAATCGGTATGCACAGGTACGTGCCCGCCGACCACACGGCCGAGGCCAGAGACGTCGCCGCGCGGTTCCGGACCGAACGCGCCCGCGAAGGAGGGCATTGGACGCCGATCCGGACGCGCGTTCCGGATCCCAAGAGCATCAACGCCCAGAAGGCCAAGAATCCCGTTTCCATCAAAGTCCAGAACCCGACGCGCGTGATCTTTGGAAGGGAGGAGCTCGACCTCAGCGCTTTAGAGCAGATCGTCGAGGAGGCACAGGTTCGTGCGATCGCTCAGGCTATGGTATTCGGCGCTGCACGCTGGCTCGATGGTCGGCGAACCTTAAGGGAGGCCCTGAGCGCCGTAATGGACGACATCGCGGCGAGCGGGCTCGACGTGATCGACCAGCGACAGTCGGGAGACTACGCACACTTCAGGATTCATGAGCTGGCAGCCGCGGTCGGAAGATTGCGGACGCTGCGAGTGAGATCGCGAGAGGACTGAGGACGGCCGGCTGGATAACCGCTGGGTTCAGTCTTGCCCGGGCCGGCGGAGGTGAACAACGCCGCCTGTCTCCTCCTCATCCTGCGCCGGAGTATCTGACTCCGCTCCGCCAACGTCTGCCGGAAAGACCAAGCGGCTGGCATCGAAGCGGCGCGGCGTGTTGTCCATGCGGAAGAAGACCCTATTGATCCAGGTGGCGCGCAAACGGTCCGAGGCATGCCAACCCCGGCTCTTCGCCCGGCGCTTCAGCCCCGGCATGCCCAGGCCGATCCAAAGCCCCAAAACAAAGACGGCGGCGGCGCCGGCCAACTTGGCAACAAAGATCAAGTCGTTCATAACACTGAGTCTATTACAAGCTACTCGGCCCTCTGTTCCGTAGTCCAGAGGTCGGCAGCTAATGGGCCTCAGCGGAGGGGGACCGTCTCGTCGAAGATGGCGAAGGCACTCTCGCTAGCCCGTCTGTGGGCTTCGGAGATCAATACTCGTGAAGTGTCGCTGAGCGCGGCCGTGAGCATTCCGCCGAAGACCCGGTGATAGAACGCATCGGGATAGACGACCACCCTCCCGCGGGCTTGGCGTGCACCGGTACCGCCGTAATGGGCCGCTACGGTGAGGCCACTGTCCGGCGCCAGGCGCGTGTCCGAAATCTCCACCCAGGTCCCGTCGCCACGCGATTCCACTTGCCGCCTAATGGTCGCCTCCGCCACGGCCCCTTCAATCACGGCCCCATCTTCATCCAGCAATTCGATGCGCACCTCGATCTCGGGTGTCACGTAGGTGGGAAAACGATGACCCGTTCCGGTATTCGTGACGCGAAGCGCCAATGCGTCGCGGGACGGTGGCAGCCACTCAATCGTGACGCCGCTGTGCACCATGGTAGAATCGTGAATGCCACGCCAAAGGTGGCGGCGGTCCGGCATGTGGCAGCCCTGGCAGCTGACTCCCTGCTCTGCGTAGCGGCTCTCCGCCCACTCGTTGTAGGTGTTTTGCAGAGATTTGCCGTTGGGCGCTGGGAAGTCGAATTGATGGCAGCCCGAACAGAACCGCGAGTCCTCGAAGTACGGCGAGCGTTGCACCCCACCGTGCGGCGAGCCCGGCGGCGAAGCGGCCAGCGATCCGTCGCGCTTCGGGGGACCGTAACGTTGCCAGCCCCGGACGTGGCAAGCGGCGCAAACCAATCCGTGATCTCGAAGCGACGCATCGTACACCGGGCTCGGACTCAGCGAACCCGTCTTGTCAGGGACCTGCGCCGACTGTTCCGAGAGCGGGGCGTGGCAGATCAGGCACTCGCGAACGTTGTTGTACCAGTTCTCTTCCCAATTGACGAGCTGACCCGAGAGCCCCGGCGAGTAAGCGCCGGAATGGAGGGTCGTCTGCCAATCCTCGTACTGCAAAGCGTGGCAGGGACCGCACGTCGCCGGATCCAGCGAAGCCTCGAGAACAGAGAACTCTTCAGGTGGGGCGCCTTGCAGAGGTATGGGGCGCTCCCAATACGAGCTCCGGAAGTCGTCGAGTTCGCGAAATACTCGTTCCTCGCTAGGATAATTGGATAGGTCACTTCCTCGGCAGGAAGTCAGCCCGGCCAGCACAATCACCAGCACAACAGCGGGCCCGGCCGTGCCTGGCCGGGCCCAATCTGTCAGTTCTTTAAGTGGTGCTATCAAACTCGCACCTCAATGCGTGGCGCCGCGTGTCAGTTACCGCCCTTTCCCTGGCACGGGTTGCAGGGATTCATGCCAGCGCAAGGGTTACAGGGATTCTCACCCATGCAGGGATTGCACGGGTTCATCCCGCTGGCCATCGAAGCATCGAAGCCACCCTGAATCGACGTAACATACTCGGACAAAGCCGCCAGCTCCACCGAGCTCCAGTCGAGGGGATCGTTCTGCATCGGGATGACCATGCAGAGCTGGACCATCTCGGCCGCGCTCACCTTGGCGAGGCCAGCACGCTCATAAGCCATCTCCACACGATGCGGGTAAGGCTCCGCGAAGCTCGCCTTCATCATACCGTATTTGTCCATGTGACAAGTGGAGCAGGAAGTGGCGCCGGCCTTGCTCATCGACTTGTCGTTCCACAGTCGCTCGCCCATCGCCACCAGCTCAGCGCTGCTGTTGCCATGGGCGTTCAGCTCCTTGGACCCCTGCGTGACCTTCGAGGCATCGATCTTACCCATGCCGGCAGCACAGGGGTTCGCCATCGCGCACGGGTTCACCGCGCACGGGTTTGCGGCAGCTGATTGCCGATCTTCCTCGCCGCCTGAACAGGCCGCCAAGAGGAAGACGGTGCCGGCCATCAGCCGCCCGATTGGGGCTTTCTGCATCCTACGCCTCCTTGTGGTTGGGGAATAAGTCGCCAAAGGTACCGCGAAGCTCGCGACCAGCAAGGCCCTCCAAGCCTTGTAGCCCAGCTCACATACCAGCAGTTACCCCGGGTCGGCCGCCTCCATCCTCGGGAGGCGCTGCCCGGGGAACCTCGAGCTCTCCAGCATTAACCGACTCGAGTGGGGCCGGGTTCCCGCCCTGGCTGTCTCAGTCAGGGCCGTTCGCGTCCACAGTGAGCGGGTTTTGAGGAAGGCTTTGCGGCGGCGGCGATCAATCGCCGAAGTAGTGGCAGGCTGCGGCGCAGGTCTCGGCGATCGAGATTCGGTGCAGCCCTGGCAATCGACCGGCGAGTCGCTCCCAGAGCCAGCCACACAGCACCTCGCTGGTGGCGTTCTCGAGGCCCGGGATGTCGTTCAGCGTGTGGTGGTCCAATTCTGTTACCAGCGGCTTCACGATCTCGTCGATCTCTCCGTAGTCGATGAGCCAGCCGACCTTTGGATCCACCTGGCCGCGTACGGCGACCTCGAGCGCGTAGGAGTGGCCGTGGAGGCGTCGGCACTTGTGATCCTCCGGTACCCGCGGGAGAAAGTGGGCGGCGGAGAAGTTGTACGTGCGGGACAGTTCGACGTGCATGTCAGACCCCGGACTCGTGCGGGCTCCAGATGTACTTATGAAGTTGGGTTTGCAGCCGAGCCGGCGCGTTATCCTCCAACATCCATTCGGCCAGGATTTCCGGCTCGAGCGCACTCCAAACCGGAGCGAACAGCAGCTTCCGACCGTTCAGTCGGTGCTCGGCGATCACACGCAGCGTCCACTCGTAATCCGCCCGGTCGCGGATGACGAACTTGATCTCATCATCGGGCCCAAGCCACTCGAGGTTGCTCCAGAGATTCTTGTCCGCTTCGCCGGAGCCGGGGCACTTGATGTCCATGATCTTCACGACGCCATCAGGCAGCTGACCGACATCGATGCT
>JBDHAI010000181.1:0-5560 GCA_039588155.1 Gemmatimonadota bacterium
CCAAGACCTCCTTGTAGCCCGGTATGGCCGCGCCTCCCACCAAGATCGGCACAGCGGGCGGCAGGGCGAGGCGCAGCTCTTTCAGCTCGTCCTCGACCCCCACCTCACCCAGCGGGTAGACGAGGCTGAGCGCGACAGCTTCGGCACCGAGCTCGCGCGCCGCCGTCGCGATATCGGATGCCGGCAGGTCCGGCCCGAGATACGTCACCCTCCACCCCTCCGTGGCCGCTGTCGCCGCGGCGAACAGCGCCCCAAATTCGTGAGCCTGGCCGGCCGGCGTCGCCACCACCAAATTCGGCGCCGAGCCTTCGGGCTCGACTGCCTCGATCAGCTTGCCCATCACCCGATGCAAGGCCGAGGACGCGAGATGCTCACTGGCCGGAAGCAGATCACCGTGACTCCAGCTCTCGCCCAACCGCTGCAAGAGCGGCGCGGCGATCTGCTCGATGACGGTCTGCGCGTTGAGCGCAATCATCGCCCGCGACAGCACGGCCTCGAGCTCCCGGCCCGCGAACCGCTCGGCCGCGGCCAGCGCCTCCTTTAGATACAACTCCGCCGCCCCCGCCTCGCCGACCGTCGCCGCCGGCCTCGGCTCGACATCCTCGTGTTCGTCCTCACGAACGAGAGCGGCCAACTCCCCGATGCTGAGAGAAGCGACATGGCCGATGCGCCGGCCCGCTCGGCTGGCGCGCCGTAACAGCCGCAGCCGCTCGATGTCTTCGTCGGAGTAGAGGCGACGCCCACCTTCGGAGCGGCCCGGCTCCACGACGCCGTAGCGCTTCTCCCAAGCACGGAGCACATCGGGCGTCAGGCCGGTGCGGCGGGCGACGACCTGGATCGGGTGGCGTTTTTGGGTGTTATCGGCGGCTTTAGGCACGCGAGCTCTCTCCCCGAGTGGGTGGACGCTGAGAGTGTATCACCTCCGTCTGAGTCACGTCAAGGCCTTTTTATGACATAGACTCGACAGCCAGAGCTCGTCCAGGTCGAGCCGCGCTGGTCTCCCCAGCGGCGGACCACTAGAATAGGGTAAAGCACAACTTGAGGGTCGACGATACGGGAGGATTCCTCATGGGGCTGACCCGGGAGATCCTGCTTCGAGGTTCACAAAGTCAGTGGTTGGAGGAGCAACTCACGCGCCGCAGCTTTACGCGCCGGGCGGTGGAGCGTTTCATGCCGGGGGAGGAGTTGAGCGCGGCGATCGACGCGACCGAGTCGTTGAAGCAGCGTGGGATAACGACGATCCTGACGCTGCTCGGCGAAAACGTCGCCGCGGCCCGGGAAGCCGATGGGGTAGAGGAGCACTACCTCGAGGTTCTGAGCCGCACTGGCGAGCTGGCGTACGACTCGGACATCTCGATCAAACCCACACAGCTCGGCATCGACCTCGACGCAGAGCGGGCGTACGCGGGGTACGACAGGCTTGCCGCGCGCGCTGCGCAACTGGGGAAGAACGTCGCCGTCGACATGGAGGACAGCTCCTACGTCGAGCGAACCATCGAGCTTTACCGCCGTCTGAGGACGGCTCACGGCAACGTGACACTCTGCCTGCAGGCCTATTTGTACCGAACAACGTCCGACCTCGTTACGCTGCTACCCATCGCGCCCACCATCCGATTGGTGAAAGGCGCCTACAACGAACCTCCGCAGATCGCCTTTCGCCGCAAGCGGGATGTAGACGCCAACTTTCTGCGCCTGGCCGACACGCTACTTCAGGAAGTGAGCCAAGGCTCAGGGGTACACGTCATTTTCGGTACGCACGATCCGCGGATGGTGGACGGCGTCATTCAGCGAGCCAACCAGCTGGGCTTGGCCAAAGACGCCTACGAATTCCAGTTGCTCTACGGCATCCGCCGTGATCTCCAGGACCGGCTCGCCGCGGACGGCTACCGCATGCGCGTCTTGATCAGTTATGGGAGCTCGTGGTATCCCTGGTACATGCGAAGGCTCGCCGAAAGACCGGCGAACGTACTCTTCCTGGTTCGCAACCTGGTGAGCGGCTGAGCGGCTGAGCGGCTGAACGGCTGAACGGCATGAAGCGCAAGACTGTGCAATGGGTCCTATTCGCGGTCAGCATCGTGGGCGCGCTGCTGGGAATCGTGCTCCTGATCGCGTTGATCGGTTTCTTCTTGCCCACTCGCCACGTGGTTAGCGTCACCACCGTCCTCGCCCAGCCCGCCGACTCGGTGTGGGCGGTAATCAGCGATTTCGCCAGCTATCCTTCGTGGTGGGAGGGTGCAGCATCCGTCGAGCGGCTGGAGGACGAGCAAGGTCGAACGGTTTGGCTCCAGCGTGACCGACGAAACCAGGCGCTACCGATCGTGGTCCTCGAATCGGACCCGCCACGACGACTCGTCACGGAGATCGCGGCAGACGACCTTCCCTTCGGAGGCCGCTGGATCTATCAGATCGAGCCCTCGCCACGGGGCTGCACGGTCAAGATCACCGAGCGCGGAGAGGTCTACAACCCGATCTTCCGTTTCATGAGCCGCTTCGTCCTGGGCCACTACACCACTCTCGAGTCCTATCTCAGCGCGCTGGCCCGCCGCTTCGGCGAGGATCCCGAGGTCCTTCGCGTGTCCAGCCCTTAGCCGCCCAGCACCAACCCGGCTGACGTCCCCCACGCGTAACGGTTTCCGGTTGGGTTACCGCTAGGTAACATCGCCACCGTTCTCAGGCCTCGTCTACCCTCAGCTCCCGTGCCGTAAGTCTTTATCAAGACTGGCTTTATCCACACAATCGCGAGAGTGGTACGGCCCCTGCCAGTATACAGTGCGCAGGCCGGAAGTTGGCCCTAGATGGAGTGAAAGAATGTGTAAGGAAACGAGATTGATGAGATGCCCCCACTGCCACAACGTGGCTCGCTGCGTTTGGGTCGGCTATGGGAAGGACTGGGTGCTTTGCCGCCACTGCCAGCGGCGGGTACGCTGGCTGGAGGTAGAGACCAAGTACTTGCTGCGGGACGAGAACGTGTTGGGCGAGGGTAGTCATACGGAAGCTGCATATCACTAGCGAGAGACAGACTGCGCGAGACGATAGGAGAGATGAAGATGCTTACGGAATTCGGGATTACTTGGCTGGTCTAGGGGCGAACCGGGAGCGCGGTGGTCGAGTCCAGCGCGCGAAACGGTCGCCCCTGAAAGTCGCTCTCCCCGACTATCAATACTCCGTTGAACCCTGGCGGGGTTTTTTTTGTCCGCAGCCTACCGACCTCGATGGAACTCAGTCCTGACCCAAATATCTCTACGACTCACCGCGCAATCTTCGAGACGATGCAGCCGCCGTGGAATTTCCCGTTCTCGATGAAGATCTTGTTGGCATCGAAGCCCGCCGCGAGCACACCAGCGATGAAAATGCCCGGCACGTTGGTCTCCATAGTCTCGGGATTGTGGTGAGGTATTCCTGAATCTTCATCCACCTGGACGCCCAAGCGCTCGAGGAACTGGGTGTCGGGAGTGTAGCCGGTCATCGCGAACACCCAATCGTTGTTCAGATAATCTTCCTTGCCGTTGTCATCGTGGCGCAGCACGGCGTACGTAGGTCCAATCTCGGTGACGTGAGAGCGAAAGAAAGCGGCGATCGAGCCTTCGCGAATCCGGTTCTCGATGTCGGGACGGACCCACGGCTTCATGCCGGTATCGAACTCGTCGAGGAAATGGACCACTGTCACCCGCGCCCCGGCTCTCCAGAGGTCGAGGGCCGTTTCAGCTGCGGAGTTGCCGCCCCCGATCACCAAGCAGTCCTGGTCGTGGTACGGGTGCGCTTCGCGGAAGTAGTGTGTGACTTTCGGAAGGCCCTCGCCGGGCACGTCGAGGCGGTTGGGCGTATCGAAGTAGCCCGTCGCTACCACAACGTTTTTGGCCCGGTACTTCCCTTCCTCGCCGGTCCGCTTGCGCGTCGTGATCCTGAAGTCCCCTTGCTGCCCTCCGATGGCGAGGACCTCTTCGTACTTGTGAATCTTCAGCTTGAAGTGCTGCGCCACGCGGCGATAGTAGGTGAGTGCGTCATCTCGCGTCGGCTTGCCGCTCGGACACACGAAGGGAACGTCACCGATCTCCAGGTTTTCCGGCGTGCTGAAGAACGTCATGCGAATGGGATAGCCCACCAGCGAATTCACGACGCAACCACGATCGAAGACCAGGCAGGACATACCCGTCCTGGCCGCCTCGACGCCGGCCGCCAATCCGCAGGGACCGGCTCCCACGACAAGGAGGTCTACGAGATCGTCGTCTCGCTCGTTCATATCCAGCGTTATCTCCCTAGCTGACGAGGCGCCGGGAAGATGCACGGCGGCTGCGGTGGACGCAACGCTCCATGGCCATCCGCGGAAGCTCAAAGAACTGGCAGGCCTTCGAATGTGTTGGATGAAGAAGACGCGGCGACGGGACAGATAGCTAAACGCGGGCGCCTTAGTCCTCTAGTGCCATCTGCCCCATCCCCACGCCAGAGTTGAGGGACGGGTTCGTGACCGACCCCTCTACGACATGTAGGCGGTCCAGGCCCGGCTGGACCGGTACGAGATGTTGATGAAACCCCGAAAGACGCGCTTGATAGCCTCGCACGCTTTACAGAGTATCGGGTTTTCGCGATTTATCGCCACCGAAATCGACCTGTTTAAACTCGTGAAATCGCATTCCAGGTGTCCCGCCGCCCCAGTGTCAATTTGTCCCAGCCCCCACGGCGGACACCGACGACCTTCTGTAGATATAGACGTACCGAACGCCCAAAAAGTTGCACCCGCCGGGAAATCTGTGGGTCGCAACCCGCTCCAGCGAGGGAGTTTTGCCAGTAGACTTGGAAGTCGATAGGTTTCGTCTGGCCTCTCAAGCAGTGTTCGTTGTGCATACCCGGCCTACGGCCGTGACCGGCGCGGGCCCGGCAGGTAAACCATCCATCATCAAGGCGAGATGAGCGAGACCGAACGGAAAGAAGCTCGCCCGGGATTCTTGAGCAGAGTGTGGCGGTCGGTCGTGCGAGGCCCGATCTACCCACGCGATGACCGCGACCGCAAGTGGATCGTCGTCAACAATCTGATCCTGCACTTCCGTCCCGTGCAACTTCCGGCACGATCTCTGAGGTACACGCATACCTGGGGTCTAGGCGGAATGTCGGCCGTCCTCTTCGTGCTGCTGGCCGCGACGGGTGTGCTGATGATCTTCGTCTACGAGCCTTCGCCGGGCCTGGCTCACGACTCGATCATGCGGATGCAGAGCGACATTTTTTTTGGCAAGCTAGTCCGCAGCGTTCATCATTGGAGTGCCAACTTGTTGATCGCGCTTGTCTTTTTGCATCTGCTGCGGGTGTACTTCACTGGGGCCTACTACGGTCCCCGGCAGTTCAACTGGGTCATCGGGCTCGTATTGCTGGCCTGCGTCCTCGCATCGAACTTCACCGGCTATCTGATGCCTTGGGACCAGCTATCGTACTGGGCAATCACGATCGTCACGGGGATGATCGGCTATGTTCCCGGAGTGGGAAGTTGGCTGCAACAGGCTGCACGG
Source organism: Gemmatimonadota bacterium (assembly GCA_039588155.1). Taxonomy (GTDB): domain Bacteria; phylum Gemmatimonadota; class Gemmatimonadetes; order Palauibacterales; family KS3-K002; genus JBDHGH01. The sequence goes on from JBDHAI010000181.1 coordinate 5,499, forward strand.
GGCGGGCCGGAGATCGGTACGACAACGCTCATTACCTACTACGCAGCACATACGACGGTGTT
>JBDHAI010000182.1:0-5509 GCA_039588155.1 Gemmatimonadota bacterium
AACGTGTGCGGAACGATGACGATCGACTCGGCCATCTTCGACAAGCCCACCGTAAACGTGTATTACGATGTCGGATCAAACATCCTAGCGGGCTTGTCGGTGCGGCGTTTCTATGAGCGGCCTGACGTGCGGCAGATGATCGCCTACGGCGCGTCGCGACTGGCGCGCGACCCCGACGAGTGTCTCGAGCACATCAACCGCTATCTGTCGGATCCGAGCCTCGACGCCGAGGGCCGGCGGCGGGCCCGAGAGCTCGATTGCGGACCGCTGGACGGGCGTGCCGGCGTGCGCATCGCTTCACGACTCTCGTCGCTGGCCGGCCGCTCCGTAGAGCCGGGCGTGGCCGTATGAATCCGGCAAAGACGCTCGACGAACGCTACCTCGAGTTCACTCACGCAACGCAAGCGATCTTCGCGGAGTATCCGCAGATCGAGCCCTGGCGCTACTACATCTTCCGAGAGCTCGGGATCCGGCAGACAGCGTGTTCCTTTAAGGACCACGCGAGCCACTGGCTGCAGCCTCTTCGTATACGGAGACGGACCGCCACCCCGCCGGCCCCTTGCGATGTGCTCATTTGGGTGGAAAGTGCCCGGGACGTCATCGTCGACGCCCTGCTTCCGGTTTACCACGCGCTGCGTGCCCGGGGAGTATCGACGCTGCTGGTCTCATCAGGAGGCCCACAGTCTCTACCGGCGTACCGCTTTTGTCCTCACGACCGTTCCTTTACACCACCTTGGGCACGTGAAGCATGGTCGGCACTCTGTGATGCGGTACCAAGTGGGTTCGCACGGTCATCCTGGCGACTGTTTGCGTACGCGGCCGCCTGGATACAGGGCTTCTTCGATCAGCTCGACGCCCTACTCGACGCCGCACAGCCCCGGCTCGTCCTCGCCGCCTCCACCCAGCTCCCCGGCGGCGCCGCCCTCATCGTCGCTGCCCGACGGCGCCGTCTGCGGCAGGCCGTGCTCCAGCACGGGATCCTCCAGCCGCTCTACGTGCCGCTGTTGAGCGACGTCATGCTCACCTGGGGCGCCTCATCGAGCGACGTTCTCGCCTCGTTCGGCACACCGCGCGAGGCGCTGGTCGCCCTCGGCAGCCCGAGACACGACCGACTGGGTCGCTCCGACAACGGGAACGCGCGAGAACGACTTCTCGAGACCGCCGGCCTGCCCGGGAGGCCCACACTGGTGTTCTTCTCGAACGGCAACGACCTGTTACGTAATGGATACGCGCCGCTCGAGTGTGCGGCTTGGCTCGAAAACGTCGCAGCCCGGGTGGCCGACCGGCTCAATGTGATCGTGCGGCTCCACCCGAACGAGGACGGCTCGCTGTACCGCGACTGCCCTCATCTCAGCATTACGAAGCACGCCCCTGGCTTGAGCACGGTGCTCGAGGGCTGTGACGTCGTCGCGTCCTTGTGCTCGACCGTACTCTACGACGCGCTGCTCTACGGCAAGCCGGTCTGGCAGTTTCACGTCGACTCGTGGCCGGACCTGGCGCACAATTGGAAGGACGGGCTGGCAGAGCGGTTGGCCTCCCGGCAGGAGCTGGAGGACGCGGCCGATCGATGGCTCAGGGAGCGGCCGCCGCCACGAGTGGACGATCGGAAAGTCGAGCGGGTGTTCGCCAATCACGGCCGCGCCACCGAGGCCGTCGCGGACTACATCGTCCGGTGCCTCGAATCGCCGACGGATCGTGCACCGGCCAGATGGGGTGCGCCGGGTCCGGCCGTCGGCGCCGGAGACCGCTAGGGTGGGCAAGCTTCTCCGCCTGCTCAGGGCTCCCAGAACGGTGGTCAACCTGTTTGTCGATAGTCTGGTCACACCGGCCTGGTTGCGGCTCCTGGGTGTCCGGTACGGCACGGACTGCCGTTTTCGCGGCCGGCCGATCGTGAAGTTGGCGCGCGGCGCGCAGATCCGATTGGGGACCGCCGTCTCCGTGAACAGCCGTGCCGACAGCAATCCGGCTGGCATCCCTCATCCGACCATTCTCGCAACCCTCGGCCCTGGCAGCTCGATCACGATCGGCGACCGCACGGGGATTTCAGGCGCCTCGATCACCGCCCGCCAGCGCATCACCATCGGCAGCGACGTGCTCATAGGCGCCGGGGCGTGCGTTTGGGATACGGACTTTCATCCGTTGGACCCGGCCGAACGTCTCGTGCATCAAACGGCCGGCGCCGCGAGTTGGCCAGTGACGATCTGCGACGGCGTTTTCATCGGCGGACGAGCGTTGATCCTCAAAGGAGTGACGATCGGCATGAATGCCGTCGTGGGAGCCGGCGCGGTGGTGACGAAGGACGTGCGCCCCGGCGACGTCGTGTGCGGGAACCCCGCCCGGGTGGTTGGATCGGTGCACGGCATGGCGGAACGATCGAGGGTGGACTCGTGAGATTGCTGGTCACGGGCTCGTCTGGGCTCATCGGCTCCGAAGTCGTCACGCATTTCGATACCCTGGGCTGGAAGGTTCACGGAGTCGACAACAACATGCGCGCCGATTTCTTCGGGCCCGGGGGCGACACGGCCTGGAACCTGCACAGGCTCCAGGCCGAGTGCCGTACCTTCGACCACCACGAGCTGGATATCAGAGATCGCCAGGGCGTTCTCCGATGCGTCGAGGAGATTCGCCCCGACGCCGTCGTCCACGCCGCCGCGCAGCCAAGTCACGACCTCGCGGCCTCCCGCCCCTTCGACGACTTCGACGTGAATGCTGTCGGCACGCTGAACCTGCTGGAGGCCACCCGTCGACATGCGCCCGAGGCGCCGTTCGTCTTTCTTTCCACGAACAAGGTCTACGGCGATGCGCCGAACGAGCTGCCGCTCGAGGAACACGAAAAGCGCTGGGACTACGCCCGGCCCGAGGATTATGGCGGCATTCGCGAGGACATGCGAATCGACGCGTCCAAGCACTCCCTGTTCGGCGCCTCGAAGGTGGCCGCTGATGTCATGGTGCAGGAGTACGGCCGCTACTTCGGCATGAAGACGTGCTGCCTGCGCGGCGGGTGCCTTACCGGACCGAGTCACTCCGGCGTCGAGCTACACGGCTTTCTCAGCTACCTAGCCAAAGTGAACCTCACCGGCGGCTGTTACCGGATTTTCGGCTACAAGGGCAAGCAGGTCCGCGACAACATCCACTCGTACGACGTTGCGCGGTTGATTGAGATGATCATTGAGAGCCCGCGCTGCGGTGAGGTCTACAACCTAGGCGGCGGGCGTGCCAACTCTTGCTCCATCCTCGAAGCTTTCGATCTCATCGAAAGCATCACCGGCAAGAGGATGCACTACGAGTACATCGACCGGCCGCGCAGCGGAGATCATATTTGCTACATCTCCGACCTCACGAAGCTGAGACTGCACTACCCCAGCTGGGAGATCACCGTGGATCTGCCTCGCGTTCTCGAACAACTTGCCGACAGCTGGGCCCGGCGCCAGCCCCCGCGTGAGCGCTGTGACGGCTCGCCACCGTGATCGCCGACCCTCAGTCCAAACCCGCCCCCTACAGTATCTCGAGCCGAATCCATGCACGCCCACCCGTGACACAATCGTCGCAAGCGTACTTGGCACGGCGTCAGTGATCACTGACCACTAATGGACGGGTTCGAAAACTTGTAATTAAACTCGGCTAGTTCTCCCGACCAAATCGCATAATTCTGTTCACACAGCAAGCCAGCAAACCCGGGATAGAGTGCTCCACCTTTAAATTGGCGTAATAACTCGTAGCTGATCCGGTCACCCGCGACCCCGGCGAGGTGTCCAAGGCGTCGGTCGAATCTCTCGGCCCATCGGCGGATCGCGTGGCGATCAATCCCGAGATAGTTGCCAAGCCGCATGGTGCCGAGGGACAACGCAGAAAGCCCAACGTTCGGTCTCTCACTGAAGCAATCGTCATCAATCGCTTCCACTTGCAGGAACTCACAAACGCATCGTAAGAATCGTGTTGCGTCCCTCACCAGCAATTCATAGGGGAGCACAAGAACATTTGTTTCGCCAAACAGCGAACGATACTGAGATACGAGTGGTCGGTAGTTGATGCGTCGTGGAATTGCTTTGCCTGGAATCACAGGATCGGTCAGAAGAGCACGTAAGGGTGATGCTCCACCGTTCTTTACGTACTGCATGTACATGGACCGAATGTACGAAATTGGATCTCGCAGAACGAGAAGAATCTTGGTGGGACCCAAAACCCCCGCTAGCCGCTTCGCATTTCGGGCAGCCATGGCACCCGTAATCATGTGACCACAAAGATCCTCCGCTGAAATTCCGGAAACGGTATTCGTGGGAAGGGATCGCTTGGCCTGAATCTCGAATGAGTCACGCCAGGCATCGAGATCGAAGTCAAGCTCATCTGCTGTAGCGAGGATCTGGACTGCGATTGTCAGATCCTGGAACTCGCGCCTTGCCCCGATTACCGAGAGGTGCGGGTGAACTCTGAACAACCCCCGCTGCAACCATGTCGTCGCAGTCTTATGGAGGCCGATGTGGACGAAATCAATCACGGAAGCGTCCCCTGTCTCAGTCAGGCGACAAAGACACCGATCGCCCTATGTGCTTAACGACGAGTCCCACTGTCAGATCTCACTTACCGAAAGGTTCGCCAAGGATGGAGGGAAGGGCCAGTCGCACGGAAAGAACTCTAAGGGAGTCCGCCAGCCGATCGACGAGCCCTGCGAGGCATACGTCTGCGGCCTGGATCTCCTCGCCCTGTTTCGCGGTGCGATTCGCGGGAGGAGTTGCAGACCGTGGTAGAAGCAGGCCATCGCGGTCGAACATCCGTACCTCTATCTCGAAGTGAGGTCTGGGATGCGTGGCAGGCGCCGACGGTTGAGAATGTCTCGGGGCCACCACAAACTGGCTACTTCCGTAAACGCGAATAATCCTGAGAAGATCCCGATCGGGCAGACTCCGCAACGTCAGGATCCACAGTGGATAAACGCCTATTCTGTCCAGGCCGCAACGGGCGGAGCGTTACTATGTCGTTAGCGAAGCCAACGCGGACGCCAGCGTTGAACAACCGCCTCATGCGGTGCGAGTCACCATTCAATCCGACTTGCAGGCAGAACGACTCATACTCGATGATCGTCAAGTAAGAGCGCCACAGGATAGTGGAATGAGCAACCGGGCCAACGGGATCCGAGAAGAACGCACTCTTACGATAAAGTGCCTTTCCCTTCTCCACCCACACGCCGGGACTTTCTTCGCTCCTGGCCCTTGCCGAAACAAACTCGTGATTCCCATCCTGAGCGCAGCCCAGCAGCCGCTCGAGATGATGCGGCGTAAACAGTTCATCGTCATCGAGGTGTGCAATCCACGTTCCGCGTGCCATATCGTGTGCGAGGCGGATTGCCCAAATGCCAGCGATTCGCCACAACTTGGCCGGATCTTTGGGATAGCGCGGTCGCTCCGGCAGATTGTAAAACCGCAATCGTGGATCGCGGATTCCTGAGAGGAGTTCCTCTGTATTGTCGGTACAATGATCTCCTACTACGACTATTTCGAAATTCTCATAGGTC
>JBDHAI010000183.1:0-5770 GCA_039588155.1 Gemmatimonadota bacterium
GCACCCGAGACGTTCGAGTGGGAATTCGTCCTGATGGAGGAGGAAACTCACGGGACGATCCCACACCGAACCACCTACCAGGCCCTCGAGCTGCTCTACGATACGTGGAGCATCCCGAGCTTCGCGGCGTTGGCTGACGAGGGCGGGCTCGCTGCCTTTGATGCCCATTACGCAGCCCTGTCGGAGAAGTACGGCTACGAGATCGCTACGCCCGAGGCCATCGTCAATCAGCTCGGCTACTACTACATAGGCCAGGAGGATTTCGATCAGGCCATCGCCGTTCTGAGACGCAACGTCGAGGTCTACCCCGGATCCGCAAACGTCTACGACAGCCTAGGCGACGCCTACGATGGAGCGGGCCAGTTCGAGCTGGCGAGGGACAACAGGCGGTGGAGCTCGCGGAAGCCACCCATCACCCATTCCTGTCTGTATACCGGGCTAACCTGGAGCGCATCCAGGAGAAGATCGGCACATAGGCGCGTTCTTCGTCACCTAGACGAGGGCATTACGAGCGTGGGCGGCCGAGCACCAGTGGCACTTTCACCAGCCCTCCCCGCGTCGACATCACGTGCACTTCGCCCTCGACGCCGGGGACACCGTAGGTGCGTACGTCGAGCGTCACCGACCTCTGTTCGCCCGGTTGAGTCCAACCGGCACGGACGACCTTGTCGCGAGTCTCGGGATCGACGATTCGCACGACGGGCGAGTCGCCCTTCACGAGAGTAGAGTCAAAGTCCAGACGCGCTCCGTCCTCCTGCACGATCTTCACAAGCTGCGCCTGACGCAGCGCTGTGGGTAGTCTCCCGCTGTTGGTCCAGTCGACCGTCACGCGGTACGTAGTGCTGTCGTCCGTGCTCCTAAGCTCTTCCACCTCGACCTGAACATCATCGACCTGGGGCAGGTGCATAGCCATCTGCAGGTTGAACAGCGCCTGGACGCTGACCCAGTGCTCCAGCTGCTCGGGTGGCCCGTTCTGCGAGAAGAACTTGGGGCGGAAGCCGCCGATCTCCACCGAGCCCAAGGTGGGATGCTCGAACGGCTCCCATTCGCGGAAGCCGCGGCCGCCGTTCTCTTCGTCATCCCACGTGAGTGCGTCTACCTCATCGAGGAGGCCGTCCTCGTTGTAGTCCTTCATGCGGCCGCCGTTCCACAGTTCGTCGCCGTACCAGATGGCGCCGTAGTAGAAGTAGCCGAAGTCGGGTCCGTGACCGAACAGCGGACGCGGGATGTTGGGATCGCCGGTCATCGGATTGGTCGGCACGCGGGTCATGTAGGTGTGGTAAACATCGCCCGCCCACGGGTAGGCGGTGATAGACAAGCCGATGCTGTCGAAGTACTCGTAGTAAGCCAGGTCGTCGGGAAACATGCGCTCGTCGCTCTTCGACGTGGACGGCGGCCGTAAGTGCATGGGGACGCGCGTATCCATCGAATTCGCCACCGACACGTGCGGATGGGTGAGCAGCCACATCACCGTCGCCCGCGTCTCCGGCTCGCTGAGCGGGAACTCCCCTGCCCCGAACTGGGTCCAGCCGCGCTTTGTGGCATCTCTACCGGTATCCGGCCGCCAGTTCTCCGGGTAGTTCCGGTGAAGATCGAGGCCGCCGACGCCGTCCTCGTTGAAGTCTTCGTCGCCGTCGTTGTCGATCCCCTCGCTGACCACCATCCAGTCGCCCTCTCCTTCCGGCACACGCTTCATCAGCCGGTCGCTGGGATCGCGCTCGTCCAGCACAGCGTTGCCTTTGTCCTCCTCGCCCTCCCTGACCCGCCAGCGCAGTTGGTAGATGATTCCGTCCCCGTCCAGATCCTCATACGGATCCTCATCGATCAGACCGTCACGATCGGAATCGTGCGGCCGAATCGAGCTGCGATTCCGCTGCGCGGTGTGTAGGTACAGGTTGGAGCCGTCGGGATTGTTCTGTGGCTTCAGATAGATGGCCTTGGTGTCGAGCAGCCGGGTAATCTCAGGGTCGCTGCCGTAGCCTTCCAGCAGATGCTGGATCAGCCAGAGAATCGATTCCGAGCTGGTTATCTCGCCGCTGTGACGGCCGCCCTCGAAGAACGCCGCGGGCTTCTCTGTGGCAGGTCCCGTCTCCTTATTGGTTAGCGTCACTTGAAGAATCGGCCGGCCTTCGAAGCTCGTCGCCACCTCGTAGAGCTCGACGAGATCGGGGTACTGCTCGGCCCAGCGCTTCAGCCACGTAAACATCACATCGACCGTGTGGTAGCCCTCGAAGCTCAGCGTCTCACCGGCCTCGTATTCGACCTCGGCGTAGCGGTGTGGCTTGAAGTAGCTGACCCCGTGCCGCGCGCCTTCGACCGTATACCAGAGCGTGTCATTAGAGGACTCAGAAGCGGTCTGGCTGTAACTCGATTCCCCAGCGGCGAACAGCAGCGTGATGCAGACGAGCGCACCCAGGTACCTGCCCATTTGGCGTCCCTCCCCGGCGTTGTCTAGAGCTAAGTGGCAAGCGGCAAATCTAGCTCCCGGCCGGCAAGAGTCCACCGGAAGCGTCAGTCGCCGGGAGCGCTGACAACCGTGAGCCGACGAAGGCGCTTCACAGCTAGCTCGCGCTCGTGTCGTAGGCGCGCATCCAAGTCGGTCCGCGGAACGATGAACACCTTCTCCTGGGCATGGTGCCGCTGGAAGATCGAGAGCTTGAAGTAGATGTAGGACAGGAGTAAGGCGCGGAGAAAGCGATCGCTCCCCTTCCCCTTTCGAAGGTAGGTCGAGACGAACCTCCACCAGCGCTTGAAGATCCGTGTCCAGGAATAGAACACCCGGTTGATGTTGTAGAACGCCTCGAAGACTTCATCGGGTGACACGCGTTTCGGGGTGAAGACCAGGTGGTCGCCCTCGTAGTGCGTCAGGTCGTGGTCGAAGACGCGTCCCTCCGCCAACATCTTCTCGTGGAACGGCGTCCCAGGTATCGGTATCGAGATCGACAGCAGGACCGCGCTGGGATCGACTTCATCGAGCTTGTCCGGTACCGTCTCGTAGTATCCCGGTGTGTCTTCTTCCAAGGCTAGCATCATGCCGGTGAAGGTGAGAACGCCGCGCTCCTTCAGCTTCATGAACTGCCGCTCGTATTCCTTCACCTTGTTCTGGCGCTTCTTGACCGCACGCAGGCTCGGCTCGTTCAGCGACTCCAGACCGATGAAGGCCATGCCGCAGCGGGCTTCATGCAGCAGATCCACGAACTCGTCGTCCTCGAGACAGTTGAAGCTGAACTGAGCACCGACCGCCCAGAGGTCGAGCTTCGCGATCTCTCGCAGCAACTCCTTCGCGTAGCCCATATCGCCGCCCAAGTTGTTGTCGTAGAGCATGGCCATCTTCCGCTTCTGATACGGCAGCTTCGAGGTCGCCGTGAGATCGCGGATCACATCCTCGATAGGGCGCACGCGGTACGGTTTCCGCTCGATGTTGAGTTGGCAGTAGGTACAGAGGAACGGACAGCCGCGCGTCGCTTCCGTCACCACCGGTGCGGCGTACACCGGCTCCACCAGGTCATAGCGCGGCGGTGGGATGTCTTCTAGCGAGGGCGCGAAGGGCGCTCGGTAGCTTTTCTCGAGCTTTCCGCTGACCAGGTCCTCGACGACCTGCGGCCAGATTCGTTCCGCTTCGCCGATGACCACGCAGTCGACATAGGGGAGCACCTCGTACGGAAAGGTCGAGGGATACTTCCCGCCAGCGACCACCGTCTTTCCCCGGGCTCGAAACTGTCTCGCCACCTCGTAGGCATGGGGCGCACAGAAATCCATGAAGCTGAGCGCGACGATGTCGGCGTCGGTGTCGTAGTCGATGGGACGCACCATCTCGTGATGGAGCTCCACCTCCACTAGGTCCGGGGTCAATCCGGCAAGCAGCGCACCGGAGAGCGGCGGCGCGGGAGAGCGGGCGTAGTACGCCTGCTGCTCGCCCAGATTCTGAAACAGAACGATGATCTTCAATTTCGGCTTGGCCATCATTTTCACCTTTTTTATCCGCGAAAGAACCTCGAGGCCCCAAGTCTTCGAGATCCTTCCGAGCCTAACGCCAGGGTCGGACCCCGTGCGTTCGCGATAATTCTGGCTGGGCCGAGTCAAGCCAGCATCAAGTGAGGACTGTGAAATGGCCTTCAAACAACGACTTGGCGGCTTGACTTCTCCTTGATCCGCAGGAGGTAGGTTGGCGGCGAGTCAAGGAGGTGAAGGACTTATGTCTCGACAATACAAGACGAAAGCACGACGACGGATGGGCTGGGCTACCCTGGGTGGGGCGACGCTCGTCCTCCTGTTCTGGACTCTCTACTTCGCCAGCGGGCTGGATCTCGGACAAACCGATCCTGTGGTCAGCGCATTCGAGTCCGCTTTCCCGATCGCCGACGCGATTTTCTGCATCGCGCTGTTCGCGGCCGGATTCTGCTTGCTGAGCGAAAGAGGGCCCGGCGCCTACTTCCTCGCTATTTCCGGCGCCATCAGTGTCTATCTTGGCGCTCTGGACCTGACGTTCTACGGCGCCCGGGGCGCCTATTTCCCGATCAGCGGCGAGGGACTCTTTCAACTCTCGTTGAGCCTGATCTGCATCGGTGTCGGAACCGTTGCGCTCGTCTACGCGTGGAGGTTCTGGCGCGAGGAAACGGCAGTGAGGTAGCCATGTGGAACGCCACCGTTATTCGAGCCCCGAGCGCTTCGGCGCACCGACCGAGCAGACAGGCGGAGCTCGGGTCGATTCGACCGGCGCGACTCTTAAGTCTGCGTTTCCTGCGCGCCTACATCGTGACGATGCGGCCGTACCTGCTCTACGTCTCCGGGATCACGGGTATCGCGGGCCTGTCGCTGGCTCCGCGACTGTCGGCCGCGAGCTCGCTGGTCGTCGGTCTGGCCTTCTTTCTGTCTTACGGGTTCGGCCAGGCGCTGACGGACTGCTTTCAGCTGGATACGGACTCGCTTTCGGCGCCTTATCGGCCGCTGGTGCGCGGGGAGATCCGTCGGGGGCATGTGATGTGGGTGAGCCTCAGCGGATTGATCGCCATAGGAGTGACCCTCGCGGTCTACAATCGGTGGAACATCCCACTGGCCATCGCCGCCGTAGCCGGCCTGGCGACCTACACGTACTTCAAGCGACGCTGGTGGGCCGGCCCGTTCTACAACGCTTGGATCGTCGCCGTGCTGGCTTTGATCGGATACTTGTGTGGAACCGGCGGAGCCGGCACCCAACTCGCATGGTCGCTGGGACTCGCCGGGACGATGGCTGCCGTCTTCTTTGGCTACGCCAACTTTGTTCTGACCGGCTACTACAAAGATGTCTCCGCGGACCGTGCCACCGGCTATCGAACCTTCCCGGTCGCCTTCGGCCTGCAAGCCTCATCGCCTGTCAGCCATGCACTCGCGACTGCGGCGCTGCTGGGCGCGGCTCTCGCCGTCTTCGACGGCTTGGTGAGGACGGGCATCGGGCTGGGTCAAACCGCGGCTGTCGGGCTCTTCGCGGCGGGAGTCGCGGCCGTGGTGCTAGCCCAGCTGCGGCTCACCGAAGTCGAGGATGAAATCACGGCCCACCGAGCGATCACCCCGGTGGTGCACGCCTACGTCCTCCTCTTGGCAGCGATCGCGGCAGCGCAGAAGCCCGAGTGGTCGCCGGCGCTCGTCGCATTGTATCTCGCCTTCGTGGTCACCATGCGGCGAAGGCCAATGAAAGAGCAGATTTAGATTCTTGAACCGTTGCGGGAGGCAGTTGAGCTCCCAGTGAGGTCGAAATGATCGTGATCCTGAATCCCAATGCCGGCGCTGGAAC
>JBDHAI010000184.1:0-5508 GCA_039588155.1 Gemmatimonadota bacterium
CAGCCGGGCCAAGCAGTAGAGGGCAGCTCGAACGCCGGCGAGGCTGCGGATCCGCAGGACGGCGCAGCGTGCCCGGAATGCGGCGCGGACCTCATCGAACAGCTTGGGCTGCGAGAGGCACCGACTCCGGTCCGCGAGCGACCGGGTTGGTCGCCGCCGGAGGTCATCGTGGTGTACGGGGGTCGGGCTCCGATCGAGCGGCTACAGGCGGCCGCGCCCGGCGTCGAGATCATCGATGGATCCGATCGCAGGGCTGTGGCTCGCTCGCTAGCCGAGGCCGATGCCGTGCTCGGCGGTTGCTGGGGTGAGATCGTGACCACCGCCACGAACCTCAAGTGGATTCAACTGCCGTCCGCGGGTGCCGAGCGGTGCGTCGGCATCCCGGGGATCAAAGAGCGCGGGATCCTCATCACCAACGCGCAGCGCCTGTACGGCCCCGAGATCGCCGAGCACGTGGTGGCCATGCTGCTGGCGTTCTCTCGCGGTCTCTATCATTACATCCCGGCGCAGCAGGCGGGACGCTGGGACCGTGGTGCCATCCCGCGTTCGGATCTGTGGGAGCTGGAGGGCCGGACGCTGCTCGTCGTCGGTCTGGGTGGCATCGGCACCGAGGTCGCCCGGCGCGCCGCTGCGCTCGGCATGCGTGTCGTGGCGACGCGCCGCAGCAGCCGGGAAGGCCCCGAGTTCGTCGATTATGTGGGGATGGCCGATGAGTTGATCGAGCTCGCGCGTCAGGCCGACGTCGTGGTGAACACGACGCCGCTGACGCCCGAGACCACCGGGCTCTTCGACGCGAAGCTCTTCGCGGCCATGCAGCCGACGGCCTACTTCATCAACGTTGGCCGGGGGAAAAGCGTCGTAACCGAGGATTTACTCGCCCCACTCGAGTCCGGCGGAATAGCCGGGGCCGGGCTCGACGTCACCGACCCCGAGCCACTTCCGTCAGGCCATCCGCTTTGGCGCTACCCCAACGTGATCATCACACCGCACATCTCAGGCATGTCGGACCGCGGCCGCGACCGCCTCTGGATCCTCGTCGAAGAGAACCTGCGTCGCTACGTGGCAGGCGACCGCATGCTCTCGGTCGTGGATGTAGATCGTGGGTACTGACGACCTTGGCATCACAGACGGATCGATATCGATAGTGCGATGCCGTCACCGGCCTCCGGCGTCAGACCGACGCGGAGCTGACCGAGGGGCACGGTTTCCCAGTCGTCGTACCTGATGTACGAGCCTCCTAACGCGCCGGCCAAGCCGCCAAGTCCTGCAAACAAAACGGCGCTGGTTATTCGGGCGTCGCTTGCCTCCGACGAATTAATCAGAGCAAAACTGAGAGTTCCACCGACGAGCACGCCGACCACCGCACCCCAGGTGACTAAGGACTTGCGACCGCGGCTCACTTCGAGCCTCGTCAGCGAAGCGATGGGCACCGCCAAGCTTCCGTCACGACCCTCGACAACCATCGAGTACGTATCATCGCGCATCCCCGTGAGCGTGCCCACGAGCCGATCCGCGGAGATCGCCGGCGCGGTGACGCGAATGCGATCACCCGGGGCAACGGCTTGTTGGTCCTGGGCGAGCAAGCTGGAGGGGATCATAAAAAGAGGCGCCACTAGCAGGCGAGCGACCCAATGGATGGCCATGACTGCCTACCTCCTTCGCTCCAGATCGACAACCTGAGGGTCGAGGATACCTAAAAGGATGGCACGCCGGGTGAAGCGATGCTATAGCAGATCCATTCGCCGATAGCCGGTGAGCGGATCTCCTGGTCAGGGTCGTGCGTCATGCCGACAGGCTACGTCGGCGGTATCAACAGATCGTCAACCCTAATCGCACCTCCCACAACACCGGCATGCGTTTGAACGCAAGTTGCATTCTGAGTGGATAAGCGCCCATCTATCAATCACTTGTTCTGTGCGAAGCGGCTCCGCCTCGCGCTCACAACTGAATGGCCCGCGGCGATGTCGCCGTCGCCGATCTCGGTCAGTCGCGCGGCGAGGGCGGCGGCCATCGCTGCTCGCTCCGCGTCGCTGAAGTAAGGATACACAAACTCCTGGACGCTGCCGCCGACGAACGGACCGCGCAGGTGATCGTCCAGGAGAGCCGGGTCATCTGCCAGGTTAAGCAGGAAGTCCGCCATGTGGGTGTAGGCCATCTCGATTTGCGCCTTCCCCGAGTTGTAGGACGCCTGTTCTCCCACCGTATTGCAGGTCCCAGCCTCGCAATCCAGAGCGGGGCTGAGAAACTTCGTGTTCATATCCGCCAACGTGTACATCAGAGACGCGGACGGTATCACGGCTCCAGAGGGCAACAGTACCGCGCTATACATATCGTCGCCGTGCGGCATCGACCGGTCGACGGATGGGAACTCGGGTCGACTGTGGTCACCGTTAGGGAATGCGATGGTGCTTTGTTTAGCGGGAATGTTCACGGCTCGTAGTACGGCGCCCCAGAGGCCGGTCGTCCCCCAACAGCCAGCGCTGATGTGGCGGCGACCCTCGAGCGGATACAGTACCTTGTCCGCGGGAGGCATTCCGGCATAAGCATACAGGTCGTTCAGATCGTCGCCTGCCGAGATGTGAAGCAAGTGGCCGCGCATCCAATCCGCCAGCGCATTAATCGTCTCTATTTGCGACCCCCTGATCAGCCGCAGGTTGGACATGAACTCGAAGCTCACTTGGGGATTCCAGGGCGTGATGCTCCCCATCCGATTCCCTTGGAACTGGTACAGGTTGGTCGATGGGAAGAAGGCCATCATGTTGACGCTATTGAACAAGATATCGAGCTCGCCGTTCGTTGCGTCCAGCAGGCTCCACGGGACCTTATTGTTGACCTCGACCCACAACGAAACCGCCACGTGGGCGAGGTAGATACTCCAGGCGTCGGATGCCGAGATCGTGTTGTTGGCGAGCAGCGCCGGCGGCGCGGCGAGGCCGATCCGCTCACCTCGCTCAAGCGCCAGAAGCGCGGCGTTGAGATCCCCTTGCCGAGTGGCGCCCCAGCTGGCGTAGGGCTGTGGCGTACCGCTACCGAATCGCCAAAGCAGATTGTCCCTGATCTTGGGTTCAGCCAGCAGTGCGGTATAGGGTGCAAGCGACGGCCCGTTGGGGAGAAGCTCCTCACGGATGTTGTTGGTGTCGTCGATCTCATCGAACAAGTTGTTGGCATTGAGGAGCACACGTACGTCGCTGTTCGAAGCCACGACGATCGGAGTGGCTGGTGCAATCGTGGTCGACGCACCAGGTGCAAGAGCGGGCAACGTCGGCGTCAGATCCGCAGCGACGGACTCGTCCACAATCACGCGGACTCGCACCGCTAGGGCGGCCGGAGAGCTGGCCGAGCCGACGTTCGTCACCTCGATGCGCAGCGAACTATCGGATGCGAGCGACAGGTCGCCGACAATGAAGTCGGGCCCGGTCAGCGCCGGTGGCGTGAGCGTGCGCGTAAGCGTGTTCTGAAACTCGTTTGACTCAGCGATCTCGTCCATGGGATCGACAACAACGGCTATACGTCGGTTCGTTCCCGCCAGGCGGAAGTTTGTGCGAATGGTCAGACTACCACCGGGGTCGCGAAACGACTGATCCGCCAGGTTCGCGAAGGCGTAGCTGCCCACCGCTCGTCCATCGATGAAGATCGCAAGCGAACCCGTACCTTCTGGTACAGCCCCGTCTCCCTGATTCTCGAATGCGACGTTCAAGACGTTGTCCACGTCGAAGAATGCCTGCTTGGGCAACAGATCAGGTTGGAGGGTCGAGCTCGGGCAGCCCGTAAGTCCGACGAGCGCCAAGCCGAGGAGGCACGAGCCGAGCAGCCTCGTACGAAGTCTGGCCAGACCGGACCGGCCGTCTAACCAGGAATATGCGAGGTCGGAGTTCTGCATGTCGTCTCCCTTTCTAAAGGGCCCGCGCGGCGAGACCAAACCGAGGCAGAAGAGCCACGCCTGGGATCTATATGTACGCGGCTGGTTACGAATCTAAAGGTCGGGTCCGGAGGCGTAGGTAGAATGCTCCTGCAGCGAGAAGTGTGAACGCCTCGTTGTCTCCCGGCAAGGCCCCAAGATCGGGTTGAAGCACCAGGAATGCAAGAAGCAGCGTCCCGCCCTTCTCGTTGCTCTGCCTGCGCTCAGCTAGCATCTTCGCGGCCATGCAGCCGACGGCCTACTTCATCAACGTGGGCCGGGGAAGGAGCGTCGTGACCGAGGATCTCGTGGCCGCACTCGAGTCCGGCGAAATAGCGGGGGCCGGGCTCGATGTCATCGACCCCGAGCCACTACCGTCGGGACATCCGCTTTGGCGCTTTCCCAACGTGATCATCACACCGCACATCTCAGGCATGTCAGACCGCGGCCGCGACCGGCTCTGGATCCTCGTCGAAGAGAACTTGCGTCGCTACGTGGCAGGCGACCGCATGCTGTCGGTGGTGGATGTAGATCGCGGGTACTGACCCAACATGACAGGCGCTGAACGCCGAAGTCTGACGCCTGCACGTCCAGGGGCGTCACACTTGCCCGTCACCCCCTCCTACCACATCGTGGTTCGTATCCGCGTTCCTCAGGGAGCTACTGAGACGCTTATCCGTTAGACAGACTGGGGCTGCAGGAACAATCCATGTTCGAGGTGCCATGAAAGCCAAGTACATCGCGTCGTCGGTCATAGCATTGCCGATTCTTCTTCTCGTTGCCTCTGTGGGTTTCAGCCAAGAGCTTGATGAGCATCTGCTGATGCTTCAGCCATTAACAGGCTTCACCTGGGGCGGACATTTCGTAGAATCGTCCGACTCAGGTTTAGTCCACGTTGTTCGCTGGGAGCCCATATTGAATGGAAACGTCATAAGATCAACCAAGGAAGTGACGGCTCTGAACTTCAGAATGGAGACCTTGTATTACTGGGACTGGGAGAAGGAGACCATTTCATTTCTTCAGCTCACCAGCAGAGGAATATTCAGCAGGGGCACTGTTGCGCTTGCCGAGAACAGAATAACGCTCCTCGGGAGGGGAATACGACCCGATGGCATATCGGAGTTCAGACAGACGTTTGAGATCCGACCAGATGGGACACTTCAGGACTGCTTTTATCGCAGAGACGACGGTGAGTGGGTGCAAGGACATCAGATCGTATATACACGACAGGAAAACCCTGCTGAATAGGGGAGCCATCTAAGGAGCGTTTGCAGCTGGTGCTGCAGCCTCAAGACGACGCTATATTTCAGTAACAGGAGGTGAGCGTAGCGCATGCGCAAGTTCAGACCTGCGATTCGCATACTGAAGCTACTGGCAAAACCGCCGGTCCGTGGCTGCTACCCGACTCACGGCCTTCCGGGTCGTGGCTGCTATCCCGAAGGCGGCGTGAAGGATCGCGGCTGCTTCCCAGAGCGTGGACGCAAGCGTAGACGAGGGCGCGCCTGACGCTCACACCCGCCTCCCTGGCGTCCCCTCGGTAGTCGGCCACCATCACGTGCTAAGCCACGATCCACCGCCACTCGACCGGCTTCAGCACTGACCATCAGCTT
>JBDHAI010000185.1:0-8757 GCA_039588155.1 Gemmatimonadota bacterium
CATATCGCCCAGCGTTCGGCAAGCTCCGAACGCTGCTCGACGGTTTGGAGCGAACCCGAGAGTCGGGCGGTCAACTGTCTGGCCGTCACGCCGATCTCGCCCCAGACAGGTACCGTGACGCTGTGAAACTTGCCCAAGGTCATGCGGTCGAAATCGATCTGTATGATCGGCCGGCCCGGCGTGATGCCGGTGTGGTTGGAGAATGACGAGCCGAACGCGATGATGAGGTCGCACTCGTTCATGAACCAACTCGCGACGGGCGTGCCCGAGCGACCCAATACACCTGCGGCCAGCGGATGGTCATCGGCGATCTGGCCTTTGGCCTTGAAGGTGGTCAGCACCGGCGCGTCCAGACGCTCGGCGAGCGCGATGACCTCTTCCATCGCATCCCTGGCTCCATAGCCCACGATCACGATCGGGCGTCGAGAGCGTTCGATCAGCGACACGGCATCGCTCAGCACATCCTCGGGCGGCGCGATGGCCGACGCCGCCACCCGCCCACCGGGGCCCGACGCGGCGGCCGAACCCGCCGGCAGAGTCTGCACGTCGTCGGGAAAGATGAGGTGGGCGACATCGCGGCCGACCAAAGCGTTCTTGCACGCCAGCGTCATCAGTTCCGCATGCCTCGAGGTGTGCAACACCGTCTGACTGAAGCGAGCCACCGGGGCAAAGGCGGTCGCGAGGTCGATCTCCTGAAAAGCGCCCGGGCCAGCCCGGTCATCAGGTTGGTCGCGCCGGGCCCCGCGATGGTCAGGCACGCGGCCGGTTTGCCCGTCAGCTTGGCGTAGCCGGAACAGGCGAACGCCGCCGCGCCCTCGTGCCGGATCCCGTAGTACTTCAGGCGTCCCTTCTTCTCTTGCAGCCTAAGCGCGTCGGCGATGCCGAGGTTGGAGTGTCCGACCATGCCGAACACGCTGGTGACGCCCCAATTGGTCATGGTTTCGGCCATGACGTCGCTGACCGTCATGGCACGAGGCGCCTCGGCTTCCAGCCCTACGTAGATACCGTCCTTCCGCACCTCGACCGGAAAGAGCTTTTGCCCGGTGTCCTCGTGTCCGCCGGGGGGCAGGCCGGTCTGCGGGTCGAAGTCCCAACCGTGCCAGGGACAGCGCAACCAGCATTGGCCATCGGTGCCGATCTCAATGGAGCCTTCGCCCAGCGGACCACCCTGATGCGGGCAGCGGTTATCCATGGCCGTGAACTTGCCGTCTATGTTCGTCAGCGCCAGCGATACGGTGCCCGCCGTCACGGTCTTGACCCGACCGGCGAGTAGCTCGTCCGCATCGGCCACCCGGTACCAGTCCAGCTGTTCGTTGTGTTTGATCATTGCGCATGCCCTCGAGGCGCCGTCACACCGCCGTACGCGACACCGGCGAGCTGAGCCATATCCAAGTTGAATGTCGTCAAATCATCGATCTCAAAGTCACGAAGGTGGCGGTGGCCGGCGGCGCGAGCGAGCACGGTCATCAACTCCACGGCGGCCGACAAGAAGCGCGCCAGCCGTTGCGCCGCCACATCGACCGGCAGTCGAGCACGCAGATGTGGCTTCTGCGTGGCAATGCCGACCGGGCAGTTGTTGGTGTGGCAGGCCCGCATGCCCAGACAACCGATGGCCTGGATGGCGGCATTAGACAGCGCAACGCCGTCGGCTCCCAGGGCCATCGCTTTGGCGAAATCGGCCGGATGCCGTAAGCCCCCGGTGATAATCAACGTCACGTCGGACGCATCGCAGGAATTCAGGTGCCTACGCGCCCTGGCCAGAGCCGGGATCGTCGGCACCGAGATGTTGTCTCTGAATATCAGCGGCGCGGCCCCTGTGCCGCCGCCTCGACCGTCCAGAATGATGTAGTCGACGCCCACCTCCAGCGCCGCGTCTATATCTTTCTCGATGTGCTGCGCGGATAGCTTGAAACCCACCGGAATGCCACCGGTCTTCTCGCGCACCTCGGCGGCGAAATCGCGGAATTGACTCGCGTCGGTCCACTCGGGGAAACGGGCTGGCGAGATGGCCGGCTCGCCTTCCGGTAGACCGCGCACCTGAGCGATCTTGTCTTTCACCTTGTCGCCAGGTAAGTGGCCGCCTGTGCCCGTCTTGGCGCCCTGACCGCCCTTGAAGTGAAACGCCTGGGTCTCTTGCACTTTGTCCCATGAGAACCCGAAGCGTGCCGAGGCGAGCTCGTAGAAGTACCGCGAGTTGGCCGCCTGCTCATCGGGCAGCATACCGCCCTCCCCCGAGCAGATGCCGGTGCCGGCCAGCTCGGCTCCTTTGGCCAGCGCTATCTTCGCTTCCTCGGAGAGCGCGCCGAAGCTCATGTCCGACACGAACAGCGGTATCTCCAAACGCAGCGGCTTCTTGGCCTTGGGTCCAATCACGATGTCCGTGCCAACCGGTTCATCATCGAGTAGCGGCACCCGGTGCAGCTGGCCGACCACGAGCTGGAGGTCATCCCATTTGGGTAAGCGGTCACGCGGCACACCCATGGCAGCGGATGGCCCGTGGTGGCCGACCTTGCTGAGCCCCTCGTCGGCGAGCTTGCGAATGAACTTTACATACGGCTCATCCGCCGTCCCCGTCGGGTCCTGGTAGGCGCCTTGATAGGCATCGCGCCTGTACGGCTGAGGGTGCTCTCTTGCCCACTCGACGATCTCGTCTTCATCGACAAAGACCTGGCCGTGTTCGACCCAGGCGTTGAACTTCGGCAAGGTCTCGCTGTTGTTGTACTCGCTGACCCCGGTGTCCAGTCGGTAGTCCCAAGCGTGGACACCGCAGATCAGGTTGTCGCCGGCGACATAGCCATCGGCCATCAATGCGCCGCGGTGGGCGCAGCGTCCGTAGAGCACACTGACGCTCTCATCGAAACGGACGACCACCAGATCGACATCAGCGACCAAAGCGTGCGCGGGTGTCCGATCCTCCAACTCGTCCCAGTGCTTTATCGCAATCTTGTGCACGTGATGTTTATCCTCTTCGGAAGAAAGGAACACCAGGAGGGGGGCTACGGGAACCTCCGAGCCAACGGCCAGGTTTCGCCGTCAACGCGACCCGCTGCTTCGGCTCGGCCGGAGCCTCGCAAGAACAGGGGCCACCTCGATCAGATCGAGATGGCCCCCATTTGCTTCCTGTGGTTACGTCAGGGCTTAGGCGCCCATCCGTACCACGTTCTGAGCCGCTGGGCCCTTATCGCCCTGCACGACGTCGAACTCCACACGCTCACCCTCGCTGAGGGTCTTGAAACCCTCGGCCTGGATGGCCGAATTCCTCGGGCGTGATGAAGCCGAAGCCCTTGCTGTCGTTGAACCACTTTACGGTTCCGGTCGTACGCATCTGCCGTACTCCTTGTTTTTCTGGTAATCGGAGTCCGGCTCTGCCGTACCTACCGACTACACGTTCCACGCGGATCTCGCCCCCGCGCTGGGCACACCGTTGTCGCTGCCGGCATCCTGCCGATACAGTCGTTTCGCTGAACACCAAAAAGGGACCGGCGTTTGAGCCAGGTCCCTAGATGTTCGCTGGTTTTCTCAACGGGCACCCAACGATAGGCACTGCCGCGCATCCTGTCAATGGCTGCTTCTGTGGGTCTAGCCAGATCGCCGATCGCCGTGACCGCCGCCACCTCGGCTGCCGCCACCTTGACCACCGCCGCCACCGTAGCCGCCGCCACCCCGGCCGCCGCCACCGTAACCGCCGCCGCCCCGGCCGCCGCCACCGTAACCGCCGCCGCCTCGGCCACCGCCACCTCGGCCTCCGCCGCCTCGGCCACCGCCACCTCGGCCACCGCCACCGCCACGACGGCCTTCGGTGCGTGGGCGCGCCTCATTGACGTTGAGCTCTCGGCCCTTCAGCTCTTTGCCGTTGAGCTCGGTCATCGCCGCCTCGGCTTCCTCCTTAGACGGCATCTCGACGAACGCGAACCCTCTCGACTCGCCGGTGAACTTGTCCGTGATGATATTCACGGTGGCCACCTGACCGAAGGCCTCGAACTCCGTCCGCAGATCATCTTCGGTCACATCGCGAGAGACGTTTCCTACGTAGATGTTCATTCCCGCAGCCCTTCTGGTCGTGAGAGTTGAATCTGATCCTGGCCGATCACTCCTTCTAACCGCCTTTACCTGGGCGCCAGCCGGCGGGCGCGAGCGTTCCGCCGCCGCGCCTCGCTCTTCCTGCGGTTCCTGGCTACGCTCGGTTTCTCGTAATATCGCCGTCTCTTCATGTCCTTGAACAGGCCTGACCGCTTTACTTTACGCCTGAACTGCTTCAAAGCCCAGTCCAGGCGGTCATTTTCTTCCAACCAAACCTCGACCATATCCCCGACCTCACAGTCAAAAAGAAACACCGGGGCCCGGATTCATCCCGGCCCCGGTCTCACTGATCGCGCTACCGGAGAGACGTCACCGTCGCTCTCTCACTTCGAAACCAGCATAGCACACCCCGGTGCGAATGTCTACCCTTCGCAAGAGGCGTGGCTGTTGAAGGCTCATCCGGACCGTTCCCCACGGAATCGCGATAGAAAGGGCGCGGTATAAGGCTCGCAGCGGACCTGGCCTCGCGAGGGGAGGCCATGGAAGGGACCCCATGGGACCGCGCCGCCGAGGACATGCCTGGGGCCCCATGGGCTCGCGCCGGGGAGGGTACGGAAGGTAGCCTCGAACGGACATTTGGAGCGCCTCGGCCCGTCCCGTATGCTTGCCCTAGCCTGCGCGACATGAAGAGAGAGGCTCCTTCCGTGCCCGACCGCCAAACGCGCCCGACCTACGCGATCGTGACCTCCTTCGACAGGTACACGTCCTGGATCGTGTGGAAGAGCTCGACACCCTCCTTCATCGGGCGCTGGAACGTCTTGCGACCGGAGATCAAGCCGATGCCTCCACCGCGCTTGTTGATGATCGCGGTCTTGACCGCCTCCGCCAGGTCGCCCTTGCCCGTGGACGCTCCGCCGGAGTTCAGCATGCCGATCCGGCCCATGTAGCAGTTGGCCACCTGCCAGCGAACCAGGTCGACCGGGTTGTCGCTGACCAGCTTCTCGTACACCAGCTTGCTGGTCTTGCCGAACTTGACGGCGTTGTAGCCGTCCACGTGGGTCGGCAGCTTCTGCTTGACGATGTCGGCCTCCATGGTCACGCCCAGGTGGTTCGCCTGGCCCGTGAGGTCGGCGGCGGTGTGGTGGTCGACGCCATCTTTTTTGAAGTCAGGGTTGCGCAGGTAGCACCAGAGGACGGTCGCCATCCCCAACTCGTGGGCCACGGCGAAAGCCTCAGAGACCTCGATCAGCTCGCGGCGCGCATCGTCCGAGCCCCAGTAGATCGTCGCGCCTACCGCGGCCGCACCCAGATCCCAGGCCTGCTCGACGTTGGCGAACAGCACCTGCTCGAAGCTGTTCGGATAGGTGAGCAGCTCGTTGTGGTTGATCTTCACCAGGAACGGGATCCTGTGGGCGTACTTGCGAGAGACGGCACCCAGGACGCCCAACGTCGAAGCCACGGCGTTGCAGCCGCCCTCGATGGCCAGCTCGACGATGTTCTCGGGATCGAAGTAGATGGGGTTGGGCGCGAACGACGCGGCGCCCGAGTGTTCGATTCCCTGGTCCACCGGCAAGATCGACAGGTAGCCGGTACCCGCCAGACGGCCGGAATTGAAGAAACGCTGTAGGCTGACCAGCGTCTGTGGATTGCGGTCGGAGTCCGCGAACACCCGATCGACGAAGTCCGGCCCCGGGACATGCAGCATCTCCTTGGGAATCCCCTTGCAGACATGCGACAGTAGCGAGTCCGCCTCGCCGCCGAGCAGATCCTGAATTTGGCTCAGTGTGCCACCAGTAGCGACGGCCATGTGTCTCCTACCTCCCTCGTGTCGTTGTGTGTCTAGCTCAATCCTTGCGCGTGTTTCGAGTGACTAACGGTGACCCGTAGATAGTAAATACTGAATAGTGAATAGTGCGCGCCTGCTCAGTTTCAGAGTCGGCTCGCGGCGGCGCGATCGACGAGCCAGACCAGTTCCCCGCTTTCGGGCCGGATCAGCTGCACGGGATAGCCCGGCCGCTCGGGCTGACCCTCCAGCACCGCCTGCAGCGTCTCGGCCTTATCTTCGCCAGTCACCAATAATAATACAGTTGCCGCCTTGTTGAATACGGGGCAAGTCAGCGTCACGCGGTGCGTGTCCAGCTCCTCGATCCAGGGCGCAACGGCCAACCGCCGCTCTTCCACCAGCGCCTGCGTGCCCGGAAATAGGGACGCCGTATGCCCATCGGCGCCCATCCCCAGCAACACCAGGTCGAAGCGCGGGAACTCGCCCTCATCGAGGCGAAACGACTCTCTCAGGTCCACCTCGTAGGCGAGAGCGGCCGCGTTGGGATCGGCCAGCTCGCCGTGGATGCGGTGAACGTTCTCCCGCGGTATGGCGACATTCGCGAGCAGCAGCCGGTGGGCGGCGCCGTAGTTGCTGTCGGGATGGTCGGGCGGAACGGTTCGCTCGTCGCCCCAGAACACCCAGACCTTTCTCCAGGGAACCGACTCGCGGAACGGCTCGTCGGCGAGCAGCTCGAAGAGCCGCCTGGGTGTGGAACCGCCGGACAAGGCGACGGTGAAGGGCAATCCCAGTTCGGCTCGCGCCACGGCCCGTCGCGCGAACTCGTCCGCGGCGCTCTTGGCTACCTGATCGACATCATCGAAGATACGGAGAGCGGGGCGCCAGGTCATCGGATTCGAAGTTCTGCATCATGGCGCCGCGAGCAGCGCGGCGTAGCGCGCGGCTCCACGCAGCGCGGTCCCGTCACGCACGATGACGCGCACGGGTATTGCTTCGAGCAGAGGCCGCATTCGACCCTTGTCGAGGAAGGCCTTCATGAACGCCCCCTCTCGCAGCTTCTCGACCATTCGAGGTGCGATGCCGCCGCCGATATAGAGTCCACCGCCGGCCATGAGCTTGAGCGCCAGGTTGCCGGCCTCCGCACCGTAGAACTCCACGAACATCTGCAACGCCTCGACACAGATCGCACAACTCCCAGACAGCGCCGACGCCGTGATCTGGGCCGGGTCCTCTTTGTTGAGCCGGGCCAGGTGGTCGGCGGACGCATCGGCGTGCCTGTGGTCGACTAGAAAATCGTGGAGGTTCAGCAGACCGGGTCCGGACACGACCCGTTCCCAACTGACGTGGCCTCCGAAGCGCCGTGACAGGTAGTCCAACAACTCCGACTGCAAGTCGCCTCTGGTGGCGAAGCTGGCGTGTCCGCCCTCGCAGGCGAAAGGCCGATGGGTAATGCCATCCCAGTAGAGCCCGGCCTGGCCGAGTCCGGTTCCGGCGGCGATGAGCGCGGCATTCCCTCGGGCGTCCGCGGCGCCTTTGTTCAGCACGGCGAAGTCCGTCGAATCCAGCGTCGCGATGCCCCAGGCCTGGGCCTCGAGATCGTTGATGAGACCGACCCGCGCCACGCCCGCGGCGGCAGCAAGCTCGGTGGCCTCAACGATCCACGGCAGGTTGGTGATCTCGGCGCGGCCCTCATTGACCGGGCCTGGCACGCCAAAGCAGGCGGTACGCACCGCGAGCTCATGGCTGCCCATGAACCGCTCAACGATCTCCGCCAGGCTAGTGAATTCGGAGCTCGGGTAGACCTCAGCCACTTCCGCGTCGTAGCGATCGCTCTCGACGGTGAAGATGGCCAGCCGGGCGTTGGTGCCGCCGATGTCGCCGGCCAGTACCCTCATCCCAGCCTCCGCCAGCGGCGCCCGTCTTGCCGCAGCAGCTCGCCGGCCGCTTCGGGCCCCCAGCTACCCGCGGCGTAGTTGGGGAAGTCGCGCGGCGGCAGCGCGCTCCACACGTCGAGGATCGGGTTGACCACGCTCCAGGCCGCTTCGGCGTTGTCGCCGCGCTGGAAGAGGCCGGCATCGCCTCTCATACAATCGTACAGGAGCGTCTCGTACCCGGTAGCCGGCGTGCCGTCAAAATAGTCGACGTTACAGAAGTCCATGTCGACGGCGCCGATCTTCATCGCCGGCCCGGGGATCTTGGCGCTGAAGGACATGGCGATCCCCTCGTTCGGCTGGATCCGCAGCACGAGGACGTTCGGGCTCAGCGAATCGACGGGCGTGTCTTTGAATAGGATCAACGGCACGCTCTTGAACTGGACGGCGATCTCGGTGTAGCGCATCGGCAGGCTCTTGCCGGTGCGCAGGTAGAACGGGACGTCGGCCCAGCGCCAATTGTCGATCTTGAGCTTGAGCGCCACGTACGTCTCGGTGTTCGAGTCGGCCAGAACTTTCTCAGCCGATCTGTAGGCCGTCACACTCTTACCGTCGGGCGTCACACCGTCGCCGTACTGTCCCCGCACCGCTTCCTCAAGCACCTCGTCGGGCTCGATGGGGTTGATGGCGCCAAAAATCTTCCCTTTCTCGTTGCGGACAGCGTCGGCCTCCAGCGAGATGGGGGGCTCCATGGCGATGAGGGAAAGCAGCTGGAAGAGGTGGTTCGGCACCATGTCGCGGAGCGCTCCGGCGGTATCGTAATAGCCGCCGCGAGTCCCGATGTCGACGGACTCCGCCACGGTGATCTGTACGTGGTCGACGTAGCGCCGATTCCAGATCGGCTCGAAGATCGCGTTGGCGAAGCGGAAGACCAGGATGTTCTGGACGGTCTCTTTCCCCAGGTAATGGTCGATGCGGTAGATCTGCGACTCGTCGACGACTTCCAACAGCTCGCGGTTGAGAGAGCGCGCCGACTCGAGATCGCGCCCGAACGGCTTCTCGACGATGACGCGACGCCAACCC
>JBDHAI010000186.1:0-5782 GCA_039588155.1 Gemmatimonadota bacterium
CAGCAGTTCGGTGGCGGCCTCCACCATCTTGCGGGTGGAGGCGTAGACGACAGCTGCGTCTTCGCGATCGGCGAACAGCGAGAGAAGGGTTCGGCTCTTTTCGGTCAGCTTCTCCTGGCGGCGAACGATCCAGTGGAGGTTCGGTCGGTCGAAGCCTTTCACGATCATGCGAACCCGCTTCAGCTCCAGCTCGACCACGATATCTCGACGGACCTCGGGCGTCGCGGTAGCGGTTAGGGCGAGCAGCTGCGGGCGTCCCAGCTTGGGCCAGGCTTCCGGCAGGCGCAGGTAGCTGGGCCGGAAGTCATGGCCCCATTCGCAGACGCAATGAGCCTCGTCGATGGCGACCATGCTGACGTTCATGCTCTGCATGGCGCGTTGGAAGGCGGCGCTGCCGAATCGCTCCGGGGCCACGTACAGCAGCTTCAGCTCTCCCATCGACGCCCGTTGCAGGCGTTCCTGAATCTCCTGACTCGAGAGCGTGCTGTTGACCAGGGCCGCCGGGATGCCGCGTCGTTCCAATGCGGCAACCTGGTCGAGCATCAGCGCGATGAGCGGCGACACGACCAGGGTGAGGCCGGGCAGAACCAGAGCAGGTATCTGGTAACAGAGCGATTTCCCGCCGCCGGTGGGCATGACGATGAGTGTATCGCGGCCGGAGAGGACTGACCGGATGGCGTCTTGCTGACCCGGGCGAAAGTCGGTATACCCGAAGTACCGCTTCAGCGCCGAGCGTGCCTCCGTCCACATGTGTGACGGTAGCAGGAGAGGATCAACAGAGCCTCATCAGCCTCGCGCCCCGGTAGCTCGTTTCCGACTCGAGCGGGAGTCGCCAGGAGACGATGTGAGCGCCGCAATCAGAGCCGCTTTCGGACTGGGTATCACCTGCCTGCTCGCTGCCGGGCCGCTGAGCGCGGCGCCTCAGGAACCCGAGAGCCCGCCGGATAGCGTCGCGACCGCGGACGACGGGGAGGATGGGAGCACGCTGGTCCCCCTCCCCGTCATCTTCTATCAACCAGAGACGGGGCTCGGCTTCGGGGCCACCGCCATCTATTTCTTTCAGCTGGGGGGCCCGGGCGAGGGTGACGGCGCGCAGGCGACACCGTCCTTCATCGCCCCCATCCTCATCTACACCACCAAGAAACAGATCCTGGCCTCGATCGGGACCGAGCTCTATCCAGGCAGCGGCCGCTATCGCATTCTGGGTGGCGCCGCGTTTCTCAAGTTCCCGACGAAGTTCTGGGGGATCGGCAACGATACCCCCGACTCGGCGGAGGAGGACTTCACGCCGCAGACGTTCAGCTTCACCGCCGACGTCTTGAAGCGGTTCGCACCGGGATGGTTCGCCGGGTTGACGGGTGGCTTCGCCTATCGCAAGCTGAGCGAGGTGGAAGAGGGCGGCCTCATCGACACGGGCGCCGTGCCTGGAACCGAGGACGGGAACCTGATCGGGATCGGCGTGCTCGCGTCACGCGACACGCGGAGCAGCACCGTCTTCCCAACCTCGGGCAGCTACCATCAACTGCGAGCCACGCTCTACAACGGCTTCTTTGGAAGCGAATACGACTTCGGTGCCATCAGCGTCGACCTTCGTAAGTACTTCCCGGCCTTCACCCGCCAAGTCTTCGCTTTGCGCGCCCTCGGCATCGCGTTCCCCGGTTCGCCGCCTTTCGATTACCTGCCCCAGCTGGGCGGCGACCTGCTGCTGCGCGGTTACTTCGCCGGACGCTACCGCGATCGCAACCTTCTGGCCGCCCAACTAGAGTACCGGGCCCGTCTGGTCTGGCGGGTGGGCGTCGTCGGCTTCGCCGCGGCCGGCCAGGTCGCGGACGTGCTCGACCGCTTGCGATGGGATGGGTTCCACCCATCGCTGGGGCTGGGGCTGCGGTTCAAGCTGGCGGAGGACGAAGGTCTCAACCTGCGGGCCGACTACGGTTGGGGATTCGACGTCGGGTCGGGGGGATTGTACTTGAGCCTGGGCGAGGCCTTCTGACTCGCGCCTAGAAGACAGATTAAGCTTAGAGGTGTAACTAGTCTTTATATAGTGACTTACGATACTAGCGTCGGGACCCTGGGCGGCGCGGCACCTTCAGATCCTGCGGGTGTAGAAATCTGCTGAGCCGACGATCGCGGGCGATCGGGTCGGCTTCCCCTTGCCGCCTCGCCTGAAGGCCCCGCGTCCAGGGATTCGCAGCTGGGAGCGGGACGCCCGCTGATTGACAGAGGGTTTTGACGGCCTAACTTTATGGGGCGTACGGCGATACCTACCCCTCCCCCCCGGCTATACAAAGGAGCATCGACCACTGGGCGCTCTGTCGGACAGCGCGGCGCTCGTCGGGCAGTTTTATGCGGAGCGGAATCGGGAGTACGCCCTCCGTGTTCCGGTGATGACGATCGGTCGCGCTCGAGCCAATACGCTACGGATTCGCGACGGACGCGTCGCCGACCATCACGTCCGCATCGAACGAGATGATACCGGCTATGTCCTGGAGGCGACGGCGAAGAGCGCCAGCACGACACTGAACGGGATCTCGCTTGTAGCGGGCGATCGCCGGGTCTTAGACGACGGAGACACGATTGGGCTGGCCGGTCTGGAATTCCGATTCACCCACGACGACCCAGGCAAGTTTGTGAGTCGAATTCAGGTCGTCGCCGGTGTACACCGGAGCAAGGTCTTCCGGATCGCTGGCATTGATGCATTAATCGGACGCGCAACAGACAACGACGTCCAGTTTCCAGACCGGTCGGTGTCCCGACACCACTGTCGCTTGCGCAAGAACGGGAAAGCGTGGTGGATCGAGGACCTCGGCAGCACCAACGGCACGCTGTTGCAGGGAGCACTTCTGCAGGCGCCCAAACCTCTGAGACATGGAGACGAGGTGGTGGCGGGGTTCTCGAGATTCGTTTTTCAGCAGGGGGACCGGCCACCCATGAACTTCAATCTGGAGCCAGCATCGCCGTGCAACTGACCCGGATTCTTGCAGCTATGAGGGCCCTTCGCTGGGCCGCAGCAGTATCGCTGGTCGCATTATTCGCGACCGATGGCTTTGGGCAAGAGGTGAAGGCCAACTTCGTCGCCCAAGGCTCCTTCGAGCTGCCCGCCAAGGGCGCGCCGGGGGCACCCGACAACCCGGTCGCGCTAGCGCTGGGGCCGGACGGCAGCGTGCATATCGCCGATAGCCGAGGGGTCGTCCACATCTACGGCAGAGATGGAGGCAAGGACCGCATCTACGGCCAGCCCCGACTGAAGCGACCCATCGCTCTCGCGGTGGACGCGGACGGCATCGCGTTCGTGCTCGACTCCGACCTCGATCAGGTGTTGGTGTTTGGTGCCGACGGCGTTTCGCTCCGAGCCATCGGCCGCAAGGGGAGTAAAGGCGGCCAGCTCGCGGAGCCGGTGGACCTGGCGTTGGGCCCCAGCGGTCACGTCTACGTCCTCGACAAGGGTCGCAAAGGTATTGAGATCTTCAGCTACGACGGCACTTTCGTCCGCGACATCGCGTTCGGGGAGACGCTGAGGGAGCCCATGTCGCTGAGCGTGGGCAACGACGGTTCCATCTACGTTGCCGACAAGCGCACGCCGACCCACGTCTATTCATTTCCACCGTTCACGGAGGTCCCCTGGTCGGGCCAGACGCCGAGGGGCATGGCCGGTCGCGTCGACCTCCGCGGGGCCGAGCTGGACGAACCTGTGGCGACGACGGTCAACGACCGGGGCACCGTCGTGGTTCTCGACAAGAAGGTCGGCCGCCTCTTCCGCAAGAACGCCTGGGACAAGGCCGAGATTGGACCGAACGATCTGCTCTACGGCGGCATCGGCACCGGTCGTGGTTCGTTCCGCGAGGCGGTCGACATCGCGTTCGACGGCCCCGAGGACGTACTCATACTCGACCAGCAGTTGCGGAAGGTCGAGCGTATTCGCCTGACGACAGAGGCCGAGCTGCGGCGGCGTCCCGACCTGGGGTTCCCCATCCGGGTGACGACTGTCGCGCCGGGATTGTCCGAGCCGCTTCTAGACGCGGGCGTGGATCCGGAAGGCCAGCCGCGCTTCCTTCTCGATATGGAGCAGCGGGGGGCTTCGATGGTCGCCGCGCGGCCGGAGCCGTACATCACGGTGTACGGCGACCCCGTGCGTTCGTACCACCCGGACCCCGCGACGTTGATGCGCAACCTCACTCAAGACGTGGGCGACGTCGGGGCGGCGGTGCTGACCGACTCGACCGTGGTGATCGCCGATTCCAAGAGGAACCGCTTCGCCATATTCGAGCTGGCGACGGGCACGCTGGTCGGCAGCTTCGGGGACAACTACCAGGACGACCGGAAGCTCAAGAGCCCGCGCGGCGTGGCGGTCCTTGATGACGGCCGGATCGTGATCGCGGACACGGGCAACAACCGGGTGAAGATCTTCAGTTCCGACTTGGCCAGCCTGGTCGCTAGCTACCCGGTGAACAAGCCGGTGGGTGTCGCCATAGCGCCGAGCGGTGAGATCTTCGTTTGGAACCAAGGCGGCACCGTGGCGGGCAAGCTCGACCCCAATGAGGAGCGCCTGGATCCGCTGCCGCCGCCGCTGGTGCCAGGACCGATCGCCGCTCTCACCTTCGACGAAGCCGGTAACCTGTTCCTGCTCGACGCCAACACGCACCGGGTCACGATCATCGAGGAGGGACTGACTCGAGTGCTGACACAGGCGGGAGCGGAGGGCGCCTTCGACAAGCCGACCCGGCTGAATGTCGATCACGAAGGCAACATTTACATCTCCGACGAGGGCACCAGCCGTACCTCGGTGTATCGCTGGGACGTGCACTTCCCACCCCTCAGCGGGCTCGACCTCGACTACGAGGGTGCGGTGGCCGTGCTGAAATGGAGTCCGGGCCCGGAACGCTATACCCGCGGTTACGAGATCCAGGGCGCTGACCTGCCGGACGGCCCGTTCCACGCCGTTGCCATGGCGGATTCCTCGCCCTATCGGCTCGATCCCGAGAACAGGCCCGAGTCCCCGCCTCGTTACGTCCGCGTGGCTCCCGTGTTCACGACGGGCGTCAGGGGCGCCGCGACCGAGGTGATGCCGCTCTCGTACTTCACCGCCGTCGCCGCCTATCAAGCCGGCAACTACGAGGACGCATTGCAGGAAGCGGTGGAGGGTGTGCGCCTGATCGACGAAGGGATACTCGACGCCAGCGATGACGTTAAGGGCAAGATCCTGCGCGTGGGATTCGCCTCCGCCTATGCCTTGGGCGACTACCGGGGGGCCGTACCCTGGGCCCAGCGTGCCGCGGCCATCCCGATGCCGCGCGACGATCTCATCGAGTTTCTTTACATGCTGGCCGACATGTACATCAAGCTCGGCGAACCGCGCGAGGCGAGCCAGCAGATCTTGACGCTAGTGGGCCAGGGCCCCCGCCCCGAGTATTATCAGCGGACGGAGGTGATTCAGCAGTCCTTCGTCATCTACCGGCAGCTGCGGAACGCGGGTTACGCCGAGGACGCCCTGGACTGGAATTCGTGCGGCTCTACACGCAGTCGATACCGGATGCGGCGCCGGAACAGCTCCGCTATCTGTACGAGGACTCGATCACCGTCTTCTCGACGCGGGACCGACTGGGCCAGGGGTTCGAGTCCTGGAAGAGCGCGAACTACAGTCAGGTCGTGAACTTCTTCGAGGGGCTGTTGACGGAAGGCGGCCTGAGCGCGGAGCAGCGGGTGATCACCTGGCAGATCCTGGCCGCCGCCTACTACGCGTTCGGCCGGCGGTCACAGGCCGAGGATACCTACAAGCAGATCT
>JBDHAI010000187.1:0-5491 GCA_039588155.1 Gemmatimonadota bacterium
CGATGAAGGGCGATGTCGCCATCGACCTCGAGTTCTCGGGCCAGGCGAAGGACAGGGCGAGCCTGCGGCTAACCGGCCCGCTGCGGCTCTCGAATGTCAGCTTGCCGTTCGCATCGCTGGCCGTTCCTGCCGTCGTTCGCTCGGCCTCGCTTCAGCTGACGGGAGCGGGGATACGCGGGGAGGCCATCCCGATCGAGCTGGGCCAGAGCGACCTGACGTTGTCGATGACGAGCCGCAACCTGGTGACGTTCGCGCTGAGTGGGGACGGGACAGATTACATGCCGTTCATCGAGTTCAACGCCAGGTCGCGACGGTTCGATATAAGCGAGATCCTGACTGATACCTCGAAGGTTGGCTACGGCAGCCTCATGACCGCGCGCCTGGCGGGCCGCCGAGTCGGGGGACGCGACCCCGGAGAGATAGCGCGGGAGCGCTACCGGGATCTGGCGCTGCCGCCGGTCAACGCGAGCGGGCATGTCGAGATCGGTGAGTTCCTCAATCCGCCGACGCGGGCACGCGACGTCGGCTTCGATGTCAGCATAAACAACGGCGTGCTGCAGGTCAGGGATCTTCGGGGACAGGTGTACGGCGGCCAGGTCACCGGTGGTCTCGTACTCGATTTCAGTTCCGGGCAGCCGCCCTTCGCGCTTCGCTACAACCTCAGTCTCAATGCGGCGCAGGCGGCGAACTTTCTCCAGCGCTGGACCCGATTGGGACCGGCCGTCAACGGCCTGATGGATTTCGACATCTCCGGATCCGGCACGGTGGACGAGACACTCCTGCCGGCCCCCGACGCTATCGACGCGACGGGCCAAGCCACGTTCCGCAACGGGCGCTTTCAAGATTTCGGGCTCGCCAAGTCACTGGCGAATCAATTCAAGGTCGACTCCGAACGTCTTGCCGGCTTTCAGGCGCTGGGCGGTGCCTTTGCCATCGAGCGCGGCTCAGTTCTGCTGGACGGCTGGGAGCTCAACGCGCCCGACCTGCGAGCCGGCATCAGCGGTTCCGCCGGCCTGGGCGGGTCGCTCGATCTGAAGCTTGCCCTCGAAGTTCCACCGTCCACTTTGCGAAACGCGGGGCTGGTACAGGGAACCAGCGGCCTCGGTGACCTGCTGGGTCAGCTCGCCGACGATGACCGACCGATCCAACTGGGGGTGGGTGTCGGCGGCACGATGTCGAACCCAACCCTCCAAATGGATACCGAGGCGTTGCAGCAGGAGCTGGCAAAGCGGCTTCAGGGCAGCGGTAAGAGCCTGCTCGACCGACTGCTCAAGAAGCCGCCCCCTAACTGATCGCTTGCCGCAAGCGTGACCCTCGAACCATCTTGTGCGGATGTCTTCCGGCCTCTGGTCTCGTATTCGTGAGTCCCGTCTGCTACGGGTGCTGCTGATCTACGCGGGCGCCGCGTGGGCGGTGCTCGAGGCCACCGACTTCTTCATCGGCAAATTCGGCCTGCCGGAGTGGTTCTTCGCCGCGGCCCTCGTCCTTCTGCTGATCGGCCTCGTCAATCTCGTAATCACTGGCTGGGTCCAGGCGCGCCCAGCCGCTCAGGCGCGGGGCGTCTCCGGCCCGAATCCATGGGAGATCGATCTCGTCGACCTCAAGGACTCGGTCGCTCGAGGTCGGCTGCCGCAGCCCACCTGGGGCCGTGCCTTCCTGGGTGGCGTCGTCGCTTTCTCGCTGCTTTTCGGGTTTGCCGGCGTCTATGTGCTGCTGACCCAGCAGCGAGGCCCATCTGCAGCGCCTGAGAGCACGGCTGCCGGTGGCGGCCTCGCCATCGCGGTGCTGCCGTTTCGAGTGGCGGGCCCGGAAGCGGGTCTCTGGCGCGAGGGCATGGTCGATTTGTTCTCCAATAACCTCGACGGTGTGGCCGGCTTGCGGGCCATCGATCCCCGCACCGTGCTGAGCCGCTGGCGGAGTGAGCTAGGAGAGGAACAGGAAGGAACGGATCTCGAGCACTCCCTACAGGTGGCGCGCGATGTGGGCGCCGTCTTCGCACTCTCGGGCAGTATGGTGGGTTCCGAGAACGCGGTGCGACTCACAGCGGACGTGCACGATCTCGTGAACGGTGGTGTGGAGAGAGTGCAAGTCGAGGGTTCGCCCGATAGCGTACTCGCGCTGGTGGATCGCCTCTGCGTCGAGATCCTGCGCTCCGACGTGTTGCCGGCAGCAGGCGAGCTGCCGGAGCTCGACCTGAGTCGGATCACGACTTCGTCGCTTCCCGCGCTCAAGGCTTTTCTCCAAGGCGAGCAGAAGTACCGGCGCTCCAGGTTCAGTGAGGCGGTTGCCGCTTTCAGCCGGGCTGTCGAAGCGGATACGACGTTCGCGATGGCGTTCTATCGTATCTCACAGGCCTACGGTTGGGTGGACCCTTTTTCAGAGCGCACCGCCGAGTATGCCGCCCGCGCACTCGAGCTATCCGACCGACTCCCGGAACGTGAGAGGCTCTTGGTTCAAGGTCGCGCCAGGCTCGAGCAGTTCGATCCCGCAGGGATCGAATACTTGGAACAGTTCACCTCACGCTATCCCGATGATATCGATGGGTGGAACATGCTCGCCGACATGTACTACCACGTCGGTGACTTCGTTCTTGTGCCGCGCGACGAAGCCCAGGGGGCGTTTCTCAGATCGATGGAGATGGATCCTGGCTTTGGTCCGACCTACATCCACCTGATCGACGCGGCTCTTGTGGAACAGGACAGTGCGCGGGCCCGCGAACTGATCGCACGTCATCGCGCGATCGACCCTGAGAGTCCGCACGCGCGAGGACTCGCCCTGGTCGAGGCGCTGACTTGGGGCGACAGCGCGTCGCGGGCGCAAGCGAGCTCAGGGCTGGCCTCTGCGGGGGCGGATGCGCTGGTCACCGCCTTCGCACGCTTCTACTGGTCGGGCAACTTCTTCCCGGAGCCGGCCATCGCCGTATCCCAGGTGATGGTCGAGCCGGGGATGCCGGAGGCCGCCCGGCGGCTCGGCGTGGTCGGACATACGCGGGCCCGACTCGGCCAGGGTCAAGTGCGGTCAGCCCGTGAGTTCATCGCGACGTATCGGGCGGTGGTCGAGGCCTACGGAGGGCAGACGTATCCGGAGCAGCTCGCGGTTTTGTGGTATCTGAACGGACACTCCGAGCTGGCGCCCGCTCAGCGAGCGGCGGATGCGGTGGCCACGGATCCGACGCCTACGGACCGCTTCTATATCGGCGCATTTGCGGCCAGTCAGGAGCGCTGGGGCGTCGCCGAGTCGCAGATTCTTGCGGTCGAAGGGGCGGCGGATTCCGCCCGGTCGGCTGGGGACGACGCCATCGCAACGCAGACGATATCCTTTGCCAAGGCGTTGAGTGGCTACGCCCGGCTTCGCCGAGGGGACTACGATGCGGCAGCCGAGGAGTTAAAGGCGGCGGCTTCAGCCATGCCGGATCGGACGATTCAACACTTCGTGAGATTCGAGCTGGGCAAGCTGTACCTGGAGCTCGGCGATCTCGATCAGGCGGAGCGCTACTTCAAGAGCCTGCAATTCTATACACAGTTCGAGGGCGGTGTGCTGATGACGACGCCGAGCGAGTACTACCTCGGCGTCATCGCGGAATCGCGGGGCGATGTCGAGCAGGCGAAGCTGCACTACGCACGCGTCGTGCGCTGGTGGGCGAACGCCGACCCGGAGCTGCCGCCGCTGTGGGAGCAGGGACAACGGGCCCTGGAGCGGCTGACACGCGAGCCCACCATCTGACTTCAATGCTTCAGTAGTCGCCTACGTCTCGCTTATTTCTTCGCGGGAGCCTTCCTCTTTGTCGCCGGCTTCTTCTTAGCTACCGCCTTCTTCCTGGCCGTCAACTTCCTCTTGGCCGCAGCTCGCTTCTTGGCCGCGGCCTTCCGTGTCGCGGCGAGCTTCTTCCTAGCGGCTGCGGTCTTCTTTGCCGTTGACTTCTTCGTGGCGGCGAGCTTCTTCTTGGCAGCTGTCGTACGTTTGGCGGCCGTCTTCTTTGTCGCGACCAGTTTCTTGGTGGCCGCCTTCTTCTTCTTAGCGGCCGTCTTCTTCGCCGCGGTCAGCTTCTTAGTGGCCGCCTTCCGCGTCGCCGATATCTTCTTTGCAGTTGTCGTTCGCGCCATAAGTCCTCCCACCTTCCTTTCAGTATGTGCGTTCGCTCAGGGTCTCGTCCAACTCGAGTGTCTAGTGCCGAACGTCGACGTTGAACGTTGAACGTTGAACGTTGTCTGTTGACTGTTGATTCAGAACCCGCCGCCCCCCCCGCCGCCAAACCCACCACCCGAGAAGCCGCCGCCCCCGCTGAACCCGGACCCTCCGCTCGCCGAGCGTGGTGCGGTGACGAGGGCCGCTCCCGTGGTCGAGGCCATACGACCGATCGAGCGGGAGAAATAGTGCGCATGGAAACCGGGATAGTGGCTGACGTACCAATCCGGCGGTTCCGTGATGATCGATTCGAATGCCTCGGTCCACTTCTCCTCGAGTCCCATCGCGGCAGCGAAGGGCAGGAGTTTCTCGAAGTGGTCGAGCGTCGCGTACTTCAGTCTGTCGCGGTCGACGCGGTTGATGTACTCGCGCAGCCCCAGGACATGATTCAGCAGCCAGGCACCCTTGAGGGTACGGGCGGGCATGAAGAGGCCGAATACGATCACGATCAGCGGCGTCGCGACCAGCGCTGCCCAGCGCACGGGCGCGAAACCCAAGTCCAGGTTGGTAGCGATGAACCCGAGGCCGACCGCCAGCGCCGCGACGACGACGCCTATTCCCACCCACGCCCCCTGTACGCGCTCGGGACGTGCGGTGAATAGCTTCGGCGCTTTCGTGAGGTGACCGTAGATCTTTCGTTTGATCTTCGGCACGTACTCGTAGAACTCCTGCTTCAGGTCCGAGACCTTGAGCGAGCGCATTCCGGCTGGGCTATCTTCGCCAGCGGCCAGCTCCCAGAGCGCTCTCAGCGTTTCTTGCTCGAAGTCTTTCAGGCCCGTGACCGTAGCCGGATCCGCAAGCAGGTGGACGATGTGGTCCTTGGGCCGCCCGCCCCGTTTGCCGGGCACTTCCTCGATTCGCAGGTAGCCGCGAATGGCGAGGTCGATGATCGTGGCCGATAGATCACGCGGGTCCACGCTGAAATCCATGAGCGTTCCCACCTCGGCGGGAGTCATCCCCTCGGGCGGATCGTACTGCGGCATCACCGACCTATTGAGCTCCGGGTCGCGGCCTTTCTTCCGCCAGAGCCAGAACATCAGCGCAAAGGCGATGAGAGGGATGGGCACGAACAGGTACTCGAGTATGAACCACTTCATGCGCGCGGCTGCACTGGGTCGCGCCACTACACCCGGGTCCCAACCGACGACGATGGTCAACCCTTCGCGCATGTTCAGTCGCCGGGTAGTCTCGAAGCGGATGGTCGTTCCATCCATCGATTGTACGTAGTCGCTGCCCTGCGCTTCCCGGCGCCCCGTGTACGCGACGGCGCGCACCCCCGTCACACCGTCGGGGAGTCGGACCGTCG
>JBDHAI010000188.1:0-7575 GCA_039588155.1 Gemmatimonadota bacterium
ACCCAGATGACGCGAGTGGCAGACCAGCAGAAATGTCTGGCCTTCAGCAAAATGCAGGGTGCGGGCAACGACTTTTTGCTCGTAAACGGAGCCGTCTTTGGCCCGCTTACGGACCCGAGTGGTCTGGCGAGAGAGCTTTGCGCGCGCCGGACCTCCGTGGGCGCCGACGGTCTAATCCTGGTCGAGCCCGTACAAGCCTGCGGTGCCGACGTACGTGTTCGGTTCTGGAATCCTGACGGGCAAGAAGCGGCGACCTGTGGTAACGGCACGCGTTGCGCCGCTAGCTTCGCGCTGGCCGAGGGGCTGGCCGCGGACGAGATGGTCATCGACACCAAGAGCGGCCATATCGCCGCGCGAGTGTCCGGCGACAATGTTAGGCTGCGTTACAGTGCTGACCCGACGATCAACCTCGATGCCACCGTCTCCGGACCCGACGGCCCGCGGCACGGTCATCGCGTCGAGATCGGCAACTTCCACTTCGTCATTCCGGTCGATACTCTGCCAGAAGAAGCAATTGAGCCGGAGTGTCGGCCGCTGAGATACGCAGCCGAGTTCGGCGAGGAAGGTGCCAACATCCATCTGGTTGAAGTCCTCGATCGTCATTCGATTCGCATCCGTACGTACGAGCGAGGCGTCGAGGCGGAGACCCTGGCGTGCGGCAGTGGTTCGATGTCGTCGGCCATCGCACTCTGTGCCGCCGGTCGGGTGGACTCGCCGGTCGCCGTCGAGACCCGCAGCGGTGACATGCTGACGATCCGCTTCGAACGACGTGACGATGGCGGCTTCACGCTCCTCGAGCTCGAAGGCCCAGCCCGTCTGGTCTATACGGGCGAGCTCGAGCGCTAGGGACCGGCCCCTTGAGCTCTCAGCGGACAGGCCGAGCTGGCTCGACATACGGAGCGATCCGCCGGGCTCTACTCGACTGGTATGACGGCAACCGCCGCGATCTCCCCTGGCGTCGTACTCGCGATCCTTATCGTCTGTGGGTCGCCGAGGTGATGCTCATCCAGACTCAAGTCGATACGGTCATTCCCTACTATGAGCGCTTCATCGATCGCTTTCCCGACTTCCACGAACTGGCCGCCGCAGATCTCGACGAGGTCATGAAGCTGTGGGAGGGTTTGGGATACTACGCGCGCGCTCGGAATCTCCACAGAGCCGCCCGCATCGTCGTCGACGAGCATGACGGGCGACTGCCGGCCGACGAGCTAGCTTTGCGGGCGCTTCCAGGCATCGGGCCCTACCTGGCCGCAGCAGTGCTGAGCATTGCGTTCGGCCAGCCGCTCGCGGCGATCGATGGCAATCTGCGACGCGTTATCAGCCGCTTGCACGACCTGCCTGACCCGAAACCCACCACGTTACGTGAGAAGGCCGACGAACTGGTGAGTGGACGGCCCGGCGATGCGAACCAGGCCCTCATGGATCTCGGCTCCGCGATCTGCCGGCCGCGCTCGCCTCGCTGTATCGAATGCCCGTTACAAAGCTTCTGCCTGGCGCTAGCCCACGGTACCGTCGAGACACGGCCGCGCCGGAAGCCGCGACGGCCGCGGCCGCATTACGACATTGCCGTAGGGGTCGTCTGGCGCGACGACGAGATCCTCATAGCTAAACGTCCAGCCGATGGTTTACTCGGCGGTCTGTGGGAGTTCCCCGGGGGCAAGCCGGAGGCCGGCGAGTCGCTCGAGGCCGCCGTCGCCCGTGAGGTGAGAGAAGAACTCGGGATAGAAGTCGATGCAGGCGCAAAGATCGCCGCGGTCGACCACGCTTACAGTCACTTCGAGATCACACTCCATGCCTACCACTGCGCCTATCGGCGCGGAATCCCGAAGCCTCTCGGATGTCAGGAGTTCGCCTGGGTCAGGCCCCGTGATCTCGATCGCTTCGCCTTCCCGGCAGCTAACCGTCGTGTACTGGAGCATCTGAGCGCAGCCGAGCTCGAGCCGCGCCAGCGCTGAGCGTGGATGCTCCCCGGTCGTCCTGGGTGGCGAGCACCCAAACCGCGGAGGTCAAGCCGGCGAGTGCGCCTCTTGGGCCGTTGCCGCCTCGTCCACGGCCGGCTGCGGTGTCTGTAAGCTGCGCCCGAGGGTGGCGCCGAAGATCAGCAGCAGCGGAGCGGTCCAGAGGCCCGGATAGTAGTCCCACTCGATCGTCGCGATCATTATGTGAGCGGCGCCGTTCAAGATCTCGATGATGGCCCAGAACTTCGCCAGCTTGAGGGCCCAGCGCCGGCCGTGAGCCACCGACGGGATGAGCGCGGCCAGCAACAGCGTCATCCCGACATGGAGCAAGACAAAAAACTCCGGGGCCAGTGAGTAAAGCGGGAAGACGTCGTGGAAGCCGGCGACGAAATCCTCAAAGCCATGTAGAAACTGCGCGACGACCAGACCTGGATAAAGGTGTCGGCCCGCCGTCAGGTGGTGAGGACCGCTTAGATCTCTGGGGTCCACGCAGAGCCTCCCGGACCCTGACCCGGCGTGCGCCGCGGCCGGTCTTTACTGCGAATGTAGCTGCCCGCGTCGTTACGGCTGACTTTTCGCTTCGCGACCAAGCCCTCTAGCAAGACCTCGCTGGCAACGACCAGACGAGCGGCCTCGTCGACGCCCACCTCGGTGGACGCGGCAGTACCTGCCAGTTCCACCAGACCGGGCACGGTGCCGAAACCCTTCAGGCAGGCCTGCGCACCACTGAGCTCGGCGACCTGTAGGGCACCACCGGAATCGAAGTACTCCACAATAGGGGCGGCATCTTCTTCGACGAAGTACTGATCGAACGTGGCTCCAGCCGCGCGGGAGATCAGGTCACGAGCGATCTTCTCCCCTCCCTCCAGCTCGCCTTCGTATTCTAGCTCCAACTTGCCTGTGATCGCCGGCAATGCGGCGTAGACATCGGCGACCCACGGCACCACTACATCGTCTTTGTTGGCGATCGCCCGGCGCTCGGCGTTGGATATCACACTCTCCAACACGGTAATCGGTAAGCGCTGCGAAACCCCGGACCGCCGATCGACACGCTGGTCCCCACGTGCCTCGAAGGCGACGCGCTCCACGATCTCTCTGATCATTTGTGGTACTTGAACCGGCCGGCCGCCGCGGTCTGTCCACGCTTCCTGGTCGGTGATGGCGATGCCCTGCTCAAGATCATGCGGGTAGTGGGTCATGATCTCGGCCCCGATGCGATCCTTGAGCGGCGTGATGATTTTGCCTCGTGCCGTGTAGTCCTCCGGGTTCGCAGTGAAGACGAGTTGGACGTCGAGAGCCAGCCGGATGGGATACCCCTTAATCTGAACGTCGCCCTCCTGCATGATATTGAAGAGGCCCACCTGAATCTTTCCTGCCAGATCGGGCAGTTCGTTTACAGCGAAGATGCCACGGTTGGCCCGCGGCAGAAGCCCGTAATGGATGGTGAGCTCATCCGACAACACGTGGCCGCCACGCGCTGCCCGGATGGGGTCGACGTCACCTATCATGTCGGCGATCGTGACGTCGGGCGTCGCCAACTTCTCGACGTAACGCTGTTCACGGGGCACCCAATCGATGGGCGTCTCATCGCGCAGCTCTTCAACTTTCAGGCGCCCTTCCTTACTGATGGGGTGGAACGGGTCGTCGTTGACGTCGGAGCCGGCAACGATAGGGATCTGATCGTCGAGCAGATCGACTAACTGCCGCAATATCCGGCTCTTCGCCTGACCACGCAGACCCAGCAGAATGAAGTTGTGCCGCGCGAGAATCGCGTTCACCAGCTGCGGAACCACCGAGTCCTCATATCCGACGATTCCCGGGAAGAAGGGCTCCCCCGCTTCAAGCTTGCGGATGACGTTCGACCGCATCTCGTCCTTGACCGAATGGGGGCAGTAGCTCGATCGCCTCAGCTCTCCTAGAGTTTGGGGTCGCGATTCAGACATAGGACTCCTGGTTAATGGTTCGGTGATCTCCCTCGTCTCTGCTTGCCCCGGTGTTACACCGGGGCAGGTGCAACGTGTTCCGGCTGCGCCGCCGGTGGCTCCGGCGCCCTTATCATAAACAGAATAGCGAAGGCCCCCGCAAGGCTCATGATAACCGCACTCAAGGCGAACGGGGCCGCAGCCGACCAGGCACCGAATACCCAGCCGGCCCAAACCGCACCCAGCATCCTCCCGAGCGCGGACAGTGATTGCATCGCGCCGAGAACGGATCCCTGGACGTTGACCGGCGCGTGTTGGGACGCGAGACTGGTTACCGTCGGCCAGTTCACACCGGTCCCGAAGGCGACCAAGATGAGCAGCCCGCCCAATAGCAATAGCCCATCGGCGAACGGCAACAACGCATAGGCCGCTGCGAGCGCCGCCGACGCCGCGATTAGCATCTTCTTCTCTCCGAACTGCCGGGCCATCGGACCGAGCAAACGACCCTGAACGATGGCCATCAACAGGCCGAGATATGCCAGCAGGTAGCCAGCGTGCTGGGCATCGTAGCCGAGCTTCACTTCGATCCAGAGGGGAAACACGGTGGTGAAGGCGGCGAAAACGAACGTCGCCAGTACGAAGATCGCCATCAGTTTCCCGATCGCCGGGTGGCGGCTAAACGACAAGGCGAGTCTGAGGCGCCCCCATAGCCCGACCGAATCTCGCACTGCGCGCTTCCGCATCTCGGCACTCAGCGACTCCGGCAGATAGAAGAAGGCGGCTCCGGCGTTGACCAGCGACAGCGCCGCGGCGAAGAAGCCGGGGACGGCGTAGCCGAAGTTGACCAATGCTCCGCCGATGGCTGGGCCGGCAATGAACCCGAGGCCAAAAGCGGCACCTACCAGACCCATCCCACGGGTTCGATCCTCCAGATCGGTGCTGTCGGCGATGTACGCTTGAGCGACGGGTACATTTGCGCCGGCTATCCCTTGCATGATCCGCGAGAGGAGTAGCCACCAGAGGCTGGTGGCGAGCCCAAAGATCAAGTACGAGATACCGGACCCCACCAGCCCCACGAGCAGTA
The DNA here is from genome assembly GCA_039588155.1 of Gemmatimonadota bacterium. GTDB lineage: Bacteria > Gemmatimonadota > Gemmatimonadetes > Palauibacterales > KS3-K002 > JBDHGH01. The sequence goes on from JBDHAI010000188.1 coordinate 4,965, forward strand.
TGGGACGGCGGCCCACCCGATCCGAAAGCCGACCCCAGATCGGGCCGAAAACGAACTGCATACCTGGATGCACGGCGATCAACAGCCCGATGACCAGGGGCGTGGCGCCGAATTCCTGAGCGTAGAACGGCAAGAGCGGCAGGACGATTCCGAACCCGATGAGGTCGATGAAGATGGTGAAAAAGATGATCGTCAGTCTGGGCATGGCGGCTGAGTCTAGCAGCACGGCTGGGGGTTGTCGAGGGGAGGAGGGCGGTATTAGGCCGGTCCCACTGTCGGTTCCTGGATTGCGAAGTAATCGGTAATCCTAGGCCCAGCCATGGCCGGTAATTCGAGCCAGCTTTAGCGGCTCAACCCATCAACGCGTAGCCCCCAGCTTCCTCACCGACCCTTCCTTCTTCGATCAGTTTGGCCAGGTGGGCGAGCACCGAGCCCTCGGCCGCGGCGTTCAACCGCGGATCTAAGTCCTCGTAGACTCGAGCTCGCCTCGTAGACTCGAGCTCGGATGTCCGGAGGCATGCGGGCGCCGGCGGCGAGGGCCTCGAGGACCTGGCGCTCCCGCTGCATTCGGTGCTCGATGTACTCGGCGATCTTGTCGGCCGGCTCGGCGATTTCCAGACCGTGGCCCGGATAAATCACCGCCAGATCCAAACCGGCGAGACGCGAGAGGGTCGACATATACGCCGCCATGTCGCCTTCCGGCGGCGCGATCATCGACGTGCCCTCCCCGAGGATCACGTCGCCGGCGAACAGCGCCCTCGCCTCCGGCCAGTGCAAGCAGATGTGGTCAGCGCAGTGGCCTGGGGCCGCCACCACCATCAGCCGGCCGCCACCGAACACCACACTTGTACCGTCCGACAAAGCGATCTCGGGCGGCTCCAGCGCCGCCAGCCGGGCCGATTCGGGGGTCGCCGCCAAGGGCGCGCCCAATCGCAGGGCCAGCTCGGCCGCGCCAGCCGCGTGGTCAGCGTGATAGTGAGTGATACACACAGCTGCCACGCTCGCGGCGCCGAGCGTCACCTCGACGGCGTCGAGGTGATCACCGAGCGCCGGGCCGGGGTCGATCACCACACACGGCTCGGGACCCAGCACGTAGGTGCACGTGCCGTCCAGCGTCAGCGGACCGGGATTGTCCGCTATCCGCGTTCGTACCCACCGACGGTCCTCTCGCTCAGCCATCCGCCTGTCGCTCGTCATAGCGTGGCTCACCCGGGACAACCGCGATAATGGTATCACCCTCGCGCCGCAGTCGCGGGAGAGTCGTCTTGATCTCCTGCTCCAGAAACCGCTCGCGCCACTCCTCGACGCTGGAGCCTTGTTCCAACCAGCTCAGCGTCTTGGCGGTGGGATAAAGCATGCGAAAACGAAGGTCGAAGTACAGCTCGAGCGCTTTGGCCGGTGCGATCCAGACGTGCTCGACCAACTCACCCGTCTCCGGAGACACCTCCACGTCTTCTGGAGCCACCTCGAGAAAGAAACGGGCATCGTAGCGGCGTGATAGAGCCTCGGGGGTGACCCAGCGGGCGCAAAGAACCAGACGGTCTCCGGCGAGTCGAACGATCTCGAGGAAGCGCCGGCGTCCCGCAACCAAAGCTTCGCGTCCAGCCGAGAGTTCATCGGCATCGGGCAGCGGGCCAACGGCGAGGAGAACACCTGTCTCCTCGAACGTCTCGCGCAACGCGGCTACGACGAACGTCAACTCGGAAGTTTCGTCCGGCCCCGAGGCACCCGCAATCGCCTGCGGCTCCGGCGCGACCAGAAAGTCGAGCCATGCGGGATCGCCGTCGTCTTCATCGAGAGTGCCACCAGGAAAGACGTGCGCGCCAGCGGCGAAACGCACATCGGCCCGGCGGCGAACCAGAAGAACCTCCGGGCCTGCGGCCGTGTCACGAGCCAAGATCACGCCGGCCGCTGGGCGCGGCTCGGGTGGCACTCGACCCGCACCCAACGCCTCCGCAGCCGCCAGCTCCTGCTCCTCCAGACGGTAAAGACGACTCATCGGTCGGCATTCTCCCCGAGGAAACGGCGGATGGCGCCGAGCGTACGCTCCGCCGCCTCCACATAAGGGACATGTCCGCTGTTCTCCAGCACAACCAATCGCGAGGCCTGCAAGACGTCGGCCAACTCCTCCGCCCATTCTATAGGTATCGGGTCGTAGCGACCATGAAGGATGAGCGTCGGTACCTTCAAGATCTGCAGCTTTCTTCGCAGATCCGCACCATAGCCTTTGAGGCTGGCCCAGGTGGCCTGTTGCGCCTGTAACTGTACCACGAACGGGCTCGAGTCGAACGCCTGGCGGGGATCCCGAAAATAACCGGCCACGCTGAGATCGAAACGGCGCCGCCGGTAGGCCTGCTGATCGCTCTCCTTCAGCCCCGATGCCTCCAGCTCGGCGCGCATCTGCCTGATCGCCTCGGCCTGGGAACGTTGAGCAAAATTCTCCTTGAAGCGACGTGGATACTCGCCCCACGCCGCGGCCGGTGCCACGAGCGCCATCGCCCTGACACGTTCCGGATACTCGGTCGCATACAGCAGCGCCAGCAGGCCGCCCCACGAGTAGCCGAGTAACATCAAGGAGTCGAGCCCCAGTTCACTCCGCAAAGCCTCCAAA